>PBCW01000019.1 GCA_002718015.1 Rhodospirillaceae bacterium | reverse complement strand
TTCTCTTAAAAATTTCACTCTAAGTGACCATTCCAATTCAGCAGATTAGTGTCTAAAAATGGCGGAGAGAGAGGGATTCGAACCCTCGGTGAGGCTACCCCCACACCGGTTTTCGAGACCGGCACATTCAACCACTCTGTCACCTCTCCGCAGATTAATTTTATCTTTCGAGTTTCGCACCGATATCGATTTAATGTGGTCATTTGGAATATGTATACTACATTGCCAGCCTAATTACCTGCGCTGAGATTGATACTCTCTAAACACTGCGGTTTGAATGGAAAACTGTCAAGATTTGAACGACAGCCCGACACTTTTGGTTGTTAGTGGTTAAAAGTTGTGGCCAAACATGGCAGGGCCCGATCTCGATACTTATCTACAACAACGCCTCTACAAAAAGTATGCACTTAGTGGTCGAGCAAACCTTTATTTCAGGCCCTTATTTTTCTCAAAATAAAACGATCACGAAAGATTAAAAGTACGGTGATCCAAATCAATTTTATAACTGTATTTCTTGTATGAGTAATATAAGAAGTTTTCACCATGCCGCAGTTTCAGTCGATAATGTGGCTGTTGGGGTACAGTGGTATATCAGCACCTTATCAGCTTGTGTTCTTTATCAAGATGAAACTTGGGCGCTTTTAGAGGTCGGCGACACAAGGATTGCTTTAGTAATTCCGGGAGAGCACCCACCGCATCTCGCTTTTGAATGGTCAGGAGCCGAAGATTTTGGTCCCCTTGTGGGGCACAGGGATGGAACTGCTAGCTTATATATAGAGGATCCTTTTGGGAATAAAATTGAACTGATGGAACCACAAAACTGAAAAAACGTATCTGTTAGCAGGGAGCATTCCTTCAAAAATTTTCGTGAATATATTGCATTCAAATAACAATGTCATTTAAATGAACTCATAGCGGCTAGTAGCTAGTCGCAAATGGAATTGCCACTCACCAATAGGCGGAGAAGTAAACAATTGGAGGATAATTACGGATATATGGATACCTCAGGAAAGTTAAAATCCCTCGACCTCCGACCCAGACAATTGGATTTGGGAGTACGATGGGAGCGGCAGGCGAATATACAACGAAAATCAAGGTTTCATTTCCAAACGTCTTCATGCTCAGAATATAAAACTCTTTTAAGTGAAAATACGCCTTAGTCCAATTGGTACAGGCGGCACTGAAGGGCGATTATTCCCAAACTTGCCTGCGATCAACACTGTATGTGATTATCCAGAAACGGGTCTGTCTACCATTAAAACTTTTTAATGATGGATTCATTCATTAGTATCGTTCCGCTTATCCGGTTTAAGGTCGTATGTTCCGGTAAAGGCGCCTCAAGGTCTTGCACAACCTTGGCTAAGGTTCGGCTACTAACAGGAATTTCGGCTTTGTCATAACTAAGCCTGAACAACACATCTCTCTCCAGCTCTTGTTTTGTCTCTCTATTCCGATCAACAGTAACCAAATAATCCAGGGTTATTGAAATTCGGAGAGCCGGTGCAATATCTTCGTTAGAGTGCATTTTTCTTCCTAAAAAAACATTTTTTCCTCGTACTAAAATAGCATCACATAATTAATTTTGGTACCTGACCTGCGTACCGTCTGGATTGTACATCATTTGCTAATGACTTTATGTTCCACATTAACTTCAGGATATTTACCGGTCTTCAGGAACAACACTGTGTCTTTCAGTGTTGATGCCATGCCTGTAAAGGGGAAAGTAAGGGAACCAACGGTCATCCCATGTCCAATACCCTCATAAGTAAGTGCCAATGCCCTATTCCCTATCTCGTTCATTTTTTCGGCCAAAGCTACGCTATTTTCTGGGGAAACAGCAGTATCTTGACCTCCGTGAATTAGTAAAGCGTCCGGTGCTCCAAGGCCAACCCTCGCTATGGGACGCGCACGGTTCTCCGACGCACCCGCAAAAACATCCTTAACCGAATGAACCTTTGAAGGGTAAAACGCATACGGGCCCGATAAGCCAACCCAACGCCCCAAGGTATCATCGGCTAACTTAAATTTCCCGAGATACTCATCGTCAAGAACAAGTAATGCAGCTATGTGAGCGCCTGCGGAGTGCCCCATTAAATGAATATTATTATTTAGCCCTCCATATTTTGCTATGTTTTCCGTAATCCATGCGATGGCTTGAGCACCATCGCGCACAAAAGCTGGAAATTGTACCTCGGGATACAACCTGTAATCGGATACCACTACAACGAAACCTTGCTGTGCGAGAGCATTCCCCACAAACGCATAGTTTTNTCTACTTCCCCGCTTCCAACTACCTCCGTAAAAAAATAAAATAGTGGGTAACGGGCCTTCCATCCAAACTGGACGGTAAATGTCCAATCGNTGTTTTTCATGTGATCCGTATGCAATCTCAGCGCTGACGANTACATTCTCACTATTNGCCAAAGAATTTATCATGCNAAANGGTGANCATGCNCTTATNCCAAANGCNGTNACANCAGCCCCNACCANAACNTTTANTGCNATNTTCATATAAAAANATACGCAGANNATTGTCTTNTGGATGCNAGAAAATCCTCCAAAATCGTTGACTTGAANAGTTTGCNGCGTATAGTCGCGNGTTTCTACAGAGGTGANGTGCCTCTTNAGATATTGGTNACACTCATGAATGAAGATAAAAAAATGTTTGCAGTAATCAAAACTGGTGGNAAACAATATAAAGTTGCCGAAGAGGACGTAGTTCAGNTTGAAAAGTTGGACGCGANGACTGGCAGCAAGATAGCTTTTGATAACGTTCTGATGGTTGGCGATTNTACATCCAGCACTTTTGGTACGCCTTTNGTGGAGGGCGCAAGTGTTTCTGGAACAGTCATGGAGCAAGGTCGTGACGATAAGATACTAGTTTTCAAGCGCAAGCGACGCCAAGGGTATCGCCGTCTTAAGGGNCATCGGCAGCANGTGACTTTNGTCAAGATAACAAATATCATCACTAAAGANAAAAANGCNTCACCTCCGNAAGNAAAGGTCAGTGNAAAGGACAAGCCTANGGAAAAAGTTACAGATAAGAAAAAGAAAACCACAANAAAAAAGACCAGTTCAAACAAAAAATCAGCCGCAAAAGGACCTGNAAGCGGCGATGTAATCAAGGAATAGTTGCAAATGGCGCATAAAAAAGCGGGTGGAAGCTCAAGAAACGGACGCGATTCTGAGGGACGTAGGCTAGGTGTTAAAAAGTATGGTGGAGAAACCGTGTTTCCAGGAAACGTCATCATACGGCAACGCGGTACTAGAGTGCATCCAGGACATAATGTCGGGTTAGGAAAAGACCATACTTTGTTTGCAACGGCAGAGGGCACGGTTAAGTTCCATAAAACGCGAGTGCGAACAACCGTGCACGTGGAGCCCACTGGGTAAAAACGTCCAGCACTTTATAATCGCTGGACGGGGGATGGCTTGCCATTCCCCTTTTTTAATGTGTGCTAAATTTCGCACACATCTGATCAACAGGAAACAAACGATGAAGTTTCTTGACGAGGCAAAAATTTTTGTGGCTAGCGGCAAGGGTGGTGCAGGCTGCGTGTCTTTCCGTCGCGAACGCAACATTCCCCGTGGCGGTCCTGATGGCGGCGATGGAGGACGAGGTGGAGATGTGATTGTGCGTGCCAAACCGGACCTTAACACGCTGATAGACTACCGCTACCAACAGCATTTTCGCGCCCAGTCTGGTAAACACGGTATGGGAAAACAACGATTTGGAGCTGATGGGAGTCCTATTTACATTGATGTACCATTGGGCACCCAAATCCTTGAAGCAGAAAGCAGGGCTCTTATCGCTGATATTGTCGAGCACGGACAAGAAGTAACTATTTTATCCGGAGGTACAGGCGGACATGGTAACTTACACTATAAGTCCTCTACAAACCGAGCTCCTCGTCGTGCAGAGCCCGGAGCGGAAAATGACGAAATGTGGATTTGGCTACGCCTCAAATTATTTGCGGACGCAGGTCTAGTTGGCCTTCCTAATGCAGGGAAATCAACATTTCTCGCATCCGTCACTCGAGCAAAACCACGAATAGCAGATTACCCTTTTACCACTCTTCATCCTCAGCTTGGTGTAGTCCATACGGACGAAAGAGAGTTTGTGGTGGCTGACATTCCTGGACTTATCCAAGGTGCCAGTAAAGGCCTTGGTCTTGGTGATAAGTTCCTTGGTCATATTGANCGATGCGGCGTTTTATTGCATCTAGTAGATGGAACTACTGAAGATGTGGCTGATGCGTATGAAACTGTGCGGGTTGAGCTAAAGACCTATGGTAATGGGCTCNATGAAAAACACGAATTNGTTGCGCTTACAAAGATTGATGCACTCGACACACAAGCAATAGCGGAAAAGCGACGCCTTTTGAGCATAGCCGCCGGCAAAGAAGCTCTCGTATTCTCCAGTGTCTCAGGCAAAGGAGTGAAGTCTGCTTTGCGTTCATTGCTCCGTCACATCCCTCTATCCGGAAATAAAATGGTAGAAGAAATAGACGTAGANAANACGGCCGGGTGGACACCATGAAAAATCAGCTGATCAATGCCAAACGCATTGTAATCAAAATCGGCTCGTCATTATTAGTNGACAATGAAAGAGGCGAGATCCGAGAAGATTGGCTNGATGGCCTTGCTTGTGATCTATCTCAGTTTCGAGCCCGTGGGCAAGAAGTCATGATTGTTTCTTCGGGTGCTATAGCACTCGGGAGAGNAAANTCGGGCTTATTAANTACACGCAACCTTCGTCTTGAAGAAAGCCANGCCGCTGCTGCNGTCGGCCAAATACTGCTTGCGCATGCGTACCAGCATATACTTGAACGCCATAATTTGAATATTGCACAAATTCTNCTGACACTGGAAGATACTGANCATCGNAGAAAACACNTAAATGCTCGAAATACACTCAACCAGCTTCTTAAACTAGGNGTTGTGCCGGTAATAAATGAAAATGATACAGTNGCAACAAGCGAAATTCGTTTCGGCGATAATGACCGCCTTGCTGCACGAGTTGCCGCTATGACTAGCACGGATTGCCTCNTATTATTTTCCGATATTGATGGTCTTTATGANTCTGACCCAAGACAAAACCCACGCGCATTACATATTGCNGAAGTCAGTGAAATTACCGNAGATATAAGAGCCATGGCTGGAAATGCTCCAGCTGGTTATTCGTCTGGCGGCATGATTACAAAGCTCGACGCAGCCAGCATCGCTATGGATGGTGGTTGTGACATGGTGATAACCGATGGAAAATGTNTTNAACCCCTATCAATGTTAATGCGCGGCGGACGGGCGACTTGGTTCAATTCCAATTCCTCNCCACGAAAAGCACGCAAAAGGTGGATTGCGGGTATGGTGAAGACGAACGGTGAAATCACTGTTGACAACGGGGCCGCCGAAGCTCTCAGCAAAGGAAAAAGCCTTCTACCCGCAGGTATAACTCGTATCACCGGAAATTTTGCCCGAGGGGATGCAGTTTTGGTACGTAACAGTATTGGCCATGAGATAGCNCGCGGTTTAAGCGCATATTCAGCNTCCGAGGCGAAAAGAATAAAAGGCCACAAGAGCGGTTCGATAGAAACCATTCTTGGCTACCGAGGATGTGATGAAATGGTGCATCGTGATAATCTAGCGGTAAAGCGATCAACCTCAAAGAGGAGTGAGTGANCAANNAATGAGCGAGAAGATCGNGAATTTTAAAGATATAGCCACGTGTGTGCGAACCATTGCTGCTTCAGCNCGAACAGCAACACGCGAGCTGGCAATGGCTTCTTCTATTGCCCGANATAATGCACTTGTNCATGCTGCTGATGCCATTCGTGCTAATANTCTTGCAATAAAAACNGCAAATGTCACCGACATGACCTTCGCCAAAAAAAAGGGCGTTANTGGTGCCATGCTCGATAGGCTNATGCTTGATGATACTAGGATTGANGCTATAGCAAACGGCTTGGAAAGTGTAGCTGAGCTGCCTGANCCTCTGGGGAGGGTCTTGGGNAACTGGAAAAGGCCAAATGGGTTAGAAATATCACGCGTTAGCGTTCCACTGGGCGTCATAGGCATCATTTATGAGAGCCGTCCTAACGTAACTGCAGATGCAGGTGGCCTTTGCCTTAAATCNGGAAATGCAGCAATTTTGAGAGGCGGATCTGAAAGTCTNTATTCCTCAGAAAAAATAGCATCATGTTTGCGAAAAGGTCTTACGGCTGCTGGCTTACCAGCAAATGCTGTACAACTAATCCCAACCCGGGATCGTGCAGCTGTTGGAGAAATGCTTAAGGCAGTTGGCCTCATCGATGTAATNGTNCCACGTGGAGGCCAATCACTTACGGAACGTGTCATCANGGAGTCAAAGGTNCCAACGCTTGCGCATCTTATCGGTAATTGTCATGTGTATATACATACTGATGCGGAGATAGAAATGGCNCTCCAGGTAACTGTGAATGCTAAGTTGCGTCGGCCAGGAATTTGTGGTGCAGCCGAATCACTTTTAATTGATCGTGCCGTAGTTAAAAAGATTTTACCTAAATTAACAGANAATCTAGTGAGTGGTGGCTGCATACTGCGCGGCGATCGCGAATGCCGTCGCATTGAGCCTCGCATAGAATATGCGAGTGAGCAGGATTGGAGTACAGAGTANTTGGACAANATCATTTCGGTAAAAATNGTTGANGGGGTGGACGAAGCGATCANCCACATAAATCAGTATGGCTCTAGCCATACTGAGGCCATCCTCACGAATAATAANGATGTAGCAACTCGTTTTCTTAACGGTGTTGATAGCGGGATTGTAATGCATAATGCATCCACGCAATTTGCAGATGGCGGTGAATTNGGAATGGGGGCTGAGATTGGAATTGCAACGGGAAAGTTGCACGCCCGAGGACCTGTAGGGGCAGATCAGCTNACCAGCTACAAATATCATGTTCGAGGTAATGGTCAAACTAGAGCATAAGNTCTANTTACTAGCTGCATCTTCNCCTCGTATATGNGAAGTATCTNTTCCCNCAANNAAATATAATTACAGGNTAGTAGAATGCANCGCAATANTCTCTTCTCACCAGCGGNTCNAATCGTGTAGAAATTANTGCTGTANTTNATGCCAGCGGGCCCGAGATAGTGTGAATTGTNAGCTAAGGTATCCTTNTTGTCGGAANGAGGGACTTTCTGTCTTGAAAAACTATCGTTTTCCTTTCCCCGGTCGTAGAGTTGGTTTGTTAGGAGGCTCCTTTAATCCNGCTCATCGTGGTCATCGTTTAATCAGTACNGAGGCAATTAAAAGGCTACGGTTGGATGCAGTGTGGTGGTTAGTTACTCCTCAAAACCCNTTAAAAAAATGCAATGATTTCGCTAAGCTCGAAGAACGATTGAACTATGCCAGCAAATTCGCCAACCACCCTCGCATATGGGTCACTGATGTGGAACGTAAGTTTGGTTGTCAATATTCAATTGACACTATCAGAANGTTGAAACGAAAATTTCCNAAACGTAGATTTGTGTGGCTTCTTGGAGCTGATAATCTGACGCAANTGCCACTCTGGCANAACTGGCCCAAAATTTTCGACTCAATTCCCATTGCGGTTTTCAATCGCCCATCATATTGTCACCAAGCATTNGCCGGGTTAGCAGCAGAACGATTTCGAAGNTCTCAGCTTAAGGAGAAGTATGCACGGTGTTTGATAGATACGGCGCCACCTGCGTGGATGTTTATACGCACCCCAGCAGACCCAACCTCATCAACAGAGATCAGGGGCATCCAAAACCAAAAANCCACATCCCATAAATTAAATAGACAGGNTACCNTANTTNGNCATCAATTCGAGACANACTTGATTAAACATAGCGACCCAAAAAGCGAATAGAAGGATAGNTATCATAAACAAAGTAATTAAGCGACCTCNCGACTGTAACTACCTACTTGAAATCATTCANAGTTCTCTTGAAAATAATAAGGCTACCGATTTAGTTACGATTAATCTTGAGGGGAAAACAAGCCTGGCTGACTATATGATTATTGCGTCTGGTACNTCCAGCCGTCACATNAGCGCGCTGACTGAACATTTACGCCAGGACCTTAGGGGNGCTGGCCTCAAACGAACACGGGTCGAGGGCGACCANCACTGTGATTGGGTGTTGNTGGATACCGGGGACATTATAGTGCATCTTTTTCGACCTGAGGTCAGAGACTTTTACNGGCTCGAACGTCTATGGGATCACACTTTTGATGATCAAAGCACGTCTAGCAAAAACGCTTCAAGCCCCGACGATAGTATCCTGACGCACTAAGTCNAATATGCGTATTCTAATAGCTGCCATAGGTCGNTTTCGCAATGGCCCTGAATATGATCTTTACCAAAACTACGTAAAGCGCTTACGCTGGCCAATCGATCTTAAAGAATTTGAAACCAAACAAAAATTATCGGGGCCGGCGCGTAAAAACGTCGAGGAAAACCTTCTAATAAAAANAATTCCTAAAGCGGCTGTTGTGGTGGTACTCGATGAGACAGGCACGAATCTTTCAAGTGTTTCCCTAGCAAAAACCATGGGGGCATGGCAGACCGATGGGCGTTCCACTGTCGCTTTTTTAATCGGTGGGCCAGATGGGGTCACTGACGCACTACGTCAACGGGCAGATCTTNTACTNTCTCTTGGCGCTGCNACTTGGCCTCATCTTCTGGTGCGCCCATTACTTGCTGAACAGTTGTATCGAGCGGAGACTATCCTTAAGGGACACCCATACCATAAGAGGGGATGACTAAAATTCGTTGCTCGAAATTTGAAAGCGGGTAGTTTTACCCTAAATNATATCCATTACATTCAAGAGTAGAACAGCATGAATAATAAATCTCAATCTAGACCGGTGGTGCTATGCATTTTAGACGGATGGGGTGAGCGCAATGAGACTCAAAACAATGCAGTAGCATTGGCAAAAACACCGGTGTGGGATCGACTCAATNAAACCGTGAAAGGTAGNCGGCTTCAAGCCTCAGAACAGTATGTNGGGTTACCTCCCGGTCAGATGGGAAACTCGGAAGTAGGGCACATGAATCTNGGGGCAGGCCGTGTGGTCACACAGGACCTGCCGCGGATTGACCAAGCGATAGATGATGGCTCTTTGCATGATCATAAAATCTTATCTGATTTAGCTGAGAAAACAANGATAGCGGGGGGGCGTATTCACCTAGCNGGCCTTTTGGGCCCNGGTGGAGTGCATTCACACCANAAACATGTAATAGCGTTGGCAAAAGTTCTCCTGTCAAAAGNCGCACTNATCACGCTCCACCCTTTCCTNGACGGTAGAGATACTCCACCCAAAAGTGCAATAGGNTATCTTAAAGATTTGCTTNAACAGTTGCCAGGGGTAACNATTGGCACTTTATGTGGCCGTTACTTCGCGATGGATAGAGATAAACGCTGGGACCGCGTGAATAAGGCCTACACTCTGCTAGCAGATGGCGCTGGCGAACGTNCTGTTGACCCCGTAGCTGCAATTGAAAAATCCTACCNTNAAGGTATTACTGATGAGTTCTTGCAACCTGTTGCAATTGGCAATTATAACGGAATCAACGATGGTGATAGTTTTTTGATGGCAAATTTCCGCGCAGACAGAGCGCGCGAAATTTTATCGGCCNTGCTCGATGAAACATTCGATGGATTTAGAAGAAGCCGTATCATCNCATTAACNCAAGCTGTCGGTATGGTTGANTACTCACAGACATTGCGAGCATATCAGAAAACACTTTTTCCTCCTCAGACCCTCAAGAAAGTNATGGGAGAAATTGTGGCAACCGCAAAATTGAAGCAGCTTCGCATAGCGGAAACAGAAAAATACGCGCATGTTACATTTTTTTTTAATGGAGGCCAGGAAGCACCCTTTGACGGAGAGGATCGCATCCTTGTGCCCTCCCCAAAAGTAGCAACCTATGANTTACAACCGGAAATGTCAGCANTTGAAGTCACTGATAAATTAGTAGCAGCAATACAGGATGGTAAATATGACTTCATACTAGTCAATTACGCTAATACTGATATGGTGGGGCACACTGGTATTTTGNAGGCAGCAATAAGCGCAGTTGAAGCCGTAGATGTTTGNGTGNAAAGAGTGGAGGCGGCCGTTAAAAAAGCCGGTGGAGTATTGGTGGTTACCGCAGATCACGGTAACGTCGAAACCATGCTAGACAGTGAAACTGGTGAACCACATACAGCGCATACGTGCAATCCCGTTCGCTGCCTACTTGTNGGAGATAATTTANAGGAAGTACGGCTNGAAAATGGNAAACTCGCNGATATAGCACCGACTATGTTGGAGTTAATGGGNCTTAAAATTCCCNCNGAAATGTCCGGAAAATCCCTTTTACNATCGACTAGCNCCTATGAAACCGCAGGCTNAAAGCCAAATAANTCTGCTATTGATAGCTGCTATAGTTTNTTTTGCAGCAACCATNGNGGTATCATGCGCCTGGGCCCAAGAAGCANGNGTCCTNAAAGAAATTGANGGNGAGCTCGCATCCGACCAAGCTCGGCAACGCGAACTTGAACAGAGATCCAAGATAATCGGTGCTGAAATGAAAAGCCTCAGGAACCAAATGATCTCTACNGCCGATGCTGTTCAAGCCCAAGAAGCACATATGACACGCATCGAAGAAAAATTGCAGTTTTTACANAAAGATGTAGCGGCAAGNCGTGAAAAACTCAAACTCAGCCACAAACAAATGCAAGGCACGCTCGCAGCGATTGAACGACTTTCTCGTAATCCACCCGAAGCATTATTTCTNGCTCCGGGAAAACCGATTAACGTTGTGCGCAGCGCCACACTTTTGCGCGCTGCTGTGCCTCGGATACATTTGCGAGCACGAAATCTGCNGAAAGAGGTAAATGAATTAGATACGTTACAAACCNCGATGTTAGCACAGTTTGAAAANATGGCCACAGCAACACAAGCACTAGAAAACGAGCGCCAAAAGATGCGCATTCTAGTTTCNCGCAAAGCCTCCCTTCGCCGCCTTACCGATGTGGAGAAGGCNCGGATCGCGCGNCGCGTTGCACAANTAACAGCGCAGGCNCAGTCTCTGCGGGACCTCTTTAACACTTTNCAAAAAAATGGGGCGAAGAATANANGGTTTCCTCCAAAGCCAAAAACTCGCAAGAATAAATACCCNAATGCTATTCGCATTTTCCCGGCANNTGGTNGCATTCGATTGCCTGCGCGCGGTGNTATCGTAAAATCTTATGGNCAGTCCTCAGGGCGCGGGAATACCGCAAAAGGACTNACGATAGCTGCTCGNGCTGGNGCACAGGTCATAGCTCCTTTTGACGGCANNGTCGCATTTTCTGGACCATTTNGTGGTTATGGNAAAATAATAATAATAGAACATCGGGGTGGCTATCACACTCTTTTGGCTGGTCTTGGAAGGCTNGATAGCTCGCTAGGACANTGGNTATTGGCTGGAGAGCCGATCGGCGCAATGGCTGGCTCATCAGGGAAGAAAACAATGCTGTACCTCGAACTGCGGCGACGNGGGAGANCAGTAAACCCTCTACCTTGGGTAACATATAAAACCGTTCGCCGNCGCGGCTAAGGCTNGGCTATTATGTANGAAAGAAAATAGCTNCAGCTTGACTTACATTTATATTCTCTCCGACTGCTTGAAAGGAATGANAGTGATAAAGGAAATAAAAACAAAGGTTGCATGGGGATTCCTCACTTTCGGACGGTTTTNCATAATTTTCANCANCTTAATGTCCTTNTCTGCACCTGCATTGACCACAAGCTTNAAGAACAAAACTGACACATACCAATTGNTAGAATTATTTGGGAACGTTTTTGAACGAGTACGTAATGACTACGTCGAAGAAATATCTGATGAAGATCTAATTGAGGCTGCAATTGAGGGAATGCTTGGGCACTTGGACCCNCACTCTAATTTTCTCAATAGGAAAAAATTTAANGAAATGAAGGTTCAGACNCGTGGTGAATTTGGCGGGCTAGGAATCGANGTTACATTAGACCNAGATACGGGTATGATAAAGATTGTTTCGCCAATTGACGATACACCAGCATTTAAGGCCGGCCTCAAAGCCGGCGACCTCATTTCACATATCGACGGCACGCCTGTCCGCGGCCTCTCTTTGTCACAAGCAGTCGAGAAAATGCGCGGTCGCGTCAACACCGACATCAAAATCACAATAAGACGCAACACAAAGAAACCATTTGATGTGAAAATTACTCGTGCTCGCATTCGAATCCAATCAGTTCGGTCCCGCGCAGAAGGTAAGGTAGGGTATATACGTGTTACTAATTTCACCGAACAAACTACACGCGGAATAAAGAACGCCGTGAAGAAGCTTAAAAGTAATATTGGTGCTAACATTATAGGGTATGTCCTAGACCTGCGTAATAATCCAGGGGGGCTTTTGGACCAAGCTGTAAGTGTCAGTAACGTTTTTCTTAATCAAGGTGAAATCGTATCGACGCGCGGCCGTGATATAGAATCAGCTCAACGTTTCCAGGCTAAAGATGGAGACGATACCGGAGGCTCGCCGCTGGTAGTACTCATAAACAGTGGATCCGCATCAGCATCTGAAATTGTGGCAGGCGCCTTACAAGATCATCGTCGAGCAATTATTCTAGGGACTAAATCCTTTGGGAAAGGTTCTGTTCAGACCATTATCCCATTAGGCCAGAATGGAGCGATCAAAATGACCACCCAACGCTACTACACTCCTAGCGGCCAATCAATTCAAGCCAAGGGAATAAGTCCAGACATTATTGTACAACAGGCAAAACCTGAGATTATCAACCGTCCGAATNTTCGGAGTGAAGCATCTCTTCGNAACTCTCTTAGAAATGAATCCGACGGCGAGAAGAAAAATAAGAGTGAGAANGACGGACAGAAATCAAAAGATAAAAAATCGCTNGANGNATCAGAAAATAAGCAAATNGAGGGACAGGGTGCTTCAGNGGAGAAACACACTCCAACAAAAGNTNCGCCAAAGATNCANGATTATCAGCTGTCACGTGCTCTAGATCTNTTGCGCAGTTTATCATTACTGCAGCNAACCCGAGTGGGGACAAATAATTGAGTTTNATTAATACACTTAAAACTCTGNCGCTGCGTCTCAATTTATTTAAACGTAAATCTGATGTTGAAAACGGTCCAGACNAAGGAGGGTCTACCNNTANAAAGAGANTCCGTATACCCAAGCTAGAACTGGGCATGTTNAAATTCAAATCAANTCAAGATGCCGAACAAGAAATGGCAGAANTATTTGGCCTGCCNCAGCCTAAAAAACCACTTTACAGGNCCCNCCTATTTTTNCTCATCAGCGCCTTAGCCATTGTNATTAGTTGTGTTCACATATGGTTTTTCTCAGAAAACGAAAGTCTAGGGAAAGAGGTGCAGTTTAAACAGCCACGTGCGGTGATTAAACTCTCGAATAGGTCAGGCGAATCTGACCAACCCATTTCCGTGAATGGTAAAAATGAGTCGGAGACCCCTCGGCTNAAGCTCCAGGATCCTAGCATTAAATTAAATGANCCGCCAAANCTGGNNCAAACACTTGANCCAACTNCNNGCAATCNCGCNAAAAAGCCAGCACTANNACTTCGATCCCACCCCGATCCGAGTNTAATTGAGAGTAATGCANTTGGGCCACTGCCCATTATTGGCNANGGTGGTAGAAAGCCNTGGCANGTTTACAGCCGTCCATTCGACCAAACCGATACGCGACCACGCGTTGCAATTGTGTTCGTGGGATTGGGAGTNTCAGCAATAGCCACCAAAACAGTGCTAAAAAANATACCTAGGCCGATTTCACTCACCTTTGCACCCTACTCAAGAGGTCTCAAAGATTGGATAAGTGCCAGTAGAGCGGCTGGTCACGAAGTTTTAGTGGATTTGCCAATGGAACCATTCGAATACCCCAAGAATGACCCCGGTCCTTATACACTTTTAACNACTCTCCCAGANGATCAAAANAACTACCGTTTACATTGGGTTTTGAGCCGTCTTACTGGCTATGTNGGCGTTAGTACTTNCATGGGCAGCAAATTCACAACTAAACCAGCCAAGTTACGGCCTGTTATTAAAGAGCTGAAGACGCGCGGATTAATGCTATTAGACGTNCGCGAAAATCCTCTAAGTTCAGCAGCTANTATCGCGGAGAGACTGAAAACNCCATCCGTTGCCCGGGATTATGTTATTGATGACACNCTTACCCAAAAAGGTATACGAGCTCGTTTAATGCAAACAGAANANTTGGCNACTAGTCGAGGCTATGCAGTTGCTATCGCCCGACCATACCCATTAAGCATAATTGAGATAAAGCGTTGGACTGACCAAGTCGAGGATCGTGGTTTAGCATTANCGCCTATAACAGCCATCCTTCGAATGCGAAAATGATGNAAAATAAAAAAAATGACCCNCGNCCATACCGGCCTTGCGTCGGCATGATGTTGATNAACANTNACAAACNTGTTTTCGTCGCCAAACGAATTGATNCACNANGCNCTCANTGGCAGATGCCTCAAGGTGGCATCGAAGATGGGGAGACACCAGNTGAGGCAGCTTTTCGGGAACTAAATGAAGAAATTGGCACCAATAATCTTGAATTGATAGCAGAATGTCCTGATTGGTTTTCGTACGATTTACCATGCAATATTTCAAAAACAGTATGGCAGGGCCGTTATCGTGGACAAAAGCAGAAATGGTGCGCCTTTCGTTTTCTGGGCACTGACAGCGATATAGACATTCAAACGAGAAGTCCTGAATTCTCGGATTGGCGCTGGGCTGAGGCTCANCAGCTGCCAAAACTNATTGTNCCTTTTAAAAAAGACGTTTATGAGCGNGTGATNCGCATATTCCAGCCTCTATTGGTTGANTAAAAATTATGCGTTCCACCTAGACAAATTTCTAATATNTATATTANATGAGTATNNACGGNAAANANATNCNNATTTTTNTTGTGATAAACGGATTTTATTCATGAACTNCAGTTGTTTTTANTNCANATGGTTCTGACTATGCTAATTTCNGNAGGCATTTGATAANCGACGAAGCTNTTTTCCANGCGNAGAAATAAGGGGNTTCNATAGCGATGGTTCCGCAAGTAGAGACAGCGCGGCCTACAACAGCCCAANCGGTTGCGCTTNATAAGACACCGCTTGCTAGAATCGGNGATGNCAGTNANATACGNGNCCAAAAAANTTTATTGGGGGCGGAGACATCANTTAATACTCGNATTGGCTNGGGTTNTACTCTCTCTGNGGGGNTCNTTTTCAAAACTTGANAAAGACANTTTAGCAGTAGTGCAGGANGCNCAAAATCTAGACGGCGAANAACCAGGAGAAAANACTACCGCCCCANAAAACAAAGTGGATATTAATGCNGAAGGCANGGACGGCCTTACAGANGCNGAACGCCGGAAGGTAGCAGCATTGAAAGCACGCGACAGACAAGTACGTGAACATGAGCGTGCTCATCAGATTGCGGGAGGACACTACGCAAGTTCACCAACTTATCGCACCGTTCGTGGGCCAGATGGNAAATCGTACGCAGTCGGCGGCGAGGTCAGGATAGATACGTCTGTTGTTCCCAATAATCCAGAAGCAACAATACGCAAAATGCANACGGTAAAACGNGCCGCATTAGCNCCACAGGAGCCATCAAGNGCTGACCGGGCAGTAGCAGCAGAAGCCGACGCCAAGATTGTTCGTGCTCGTCAAGAGATACAAGAGCGTAANATTGAAGAAGCAAAGGAANAGAANGAGAGAGGCAATAATTTTGTANACAAGAANCGAAATATTAGTGATGCACAAAAAGTTNATGGTGATCTTNTTTTTAACCCCGAGNGCCGCTTTAANGGTGATCCAATTGGCGTGGGCGTTGTAGACCACGCTGCNCTCATAGGCTTGTCAAAATTACCCAAGGGACACGGAGTTCTTGATCCTGGGCAACTACTGAGNCTTNTCGCTTAATTATAATNAAAAAATCGATACCTGTGCGACAANTNCTTTACTCTACAANTCATAAAGAAANTGATCATGAATAAGCTGGATTATCAACTGCAGACAACCTAGCGACTAANCTGTCTCGTTTTCGATTTGCACTATTACGNNCCAATTGATTTTCTGCAGCACGCATTTNCTCCTCAACAACGCCGAGCATTTTTAAGGCCTCATCGCGGTCGATATCATCAACGTTCTCGACATCTTCAGCTAAAATAATACAAACTCGGTCATTCACTTCAGCGAAGCCGCCTCCAACGAAGATACGGCTTTTGACTTTGTTCTTTTCAAAAACAACTATTTCACCAGGACGTAAAGTCGAAATAAGAGGGGAATGTCCCCGCATTACTCCAAAATCTCCCTCACCACCTGGCAGCACCGCCATCTCGACATTTTCTGATAAAATTAATTTCTCCGGAGAGACCAACTCAAGTTTTAATGCCTCTACCATTTATGCGGCCTCCGCCTCCATTTTCTTCGATTTCTCGATAGCCTCATCTATGCCACCAACCAAATAAAAGGCTTGCTCGGGAAGTTCGTCATACTCACCATCAACGATAGCGCGAAACCCGCTTATGGTATCATCTAGATCGACCAGCTTTCCGGGCGACCCAGTGAAGACCTCAGCAACATGAAAAGGCTGAGAGAGGAATCGTTGAATTTTACGTGCTCGAGCTACTGTAAGCTTGTCATCCTCGGACAATTCATCCATACCCAAAATTGCAATGATTTCTTGCAGTGATTTGTAGGTCTGCAGCACCTCTTGCACAGCTCGCGCTGTCTGATAATGGGTATCACCTACTATCCTCGGATCAAGGATGCGACTGGTCGAATCAAGTGGATCCACCGCAGGATAAATTCCAAGTTCTGCAATTGATCTGCTAAGAACCGTTGTAGCATCAAGATGCGAAAATGCAGTAGCGGGAGCGGGATCAGTTAAATCATCGGCTGGCACATATATCGCTTGCACTGAAGTAATCGAACCCTTTTTGGTGGTGGTTATGCGTTCCTGCAAGCCGCCCATATCAGTGCCCAGTGTTGGCTGATAACCGACAGCAGAAGGAATGCGCCCCAACAACGCAGATACTTCTGATCCAGCTTGCGTGAACCGGAAGATATTGTCTACGAAAAAAAGAACGTCCTGCCCTTCTTCATCCCGGAAATACTCAGCCACTGTGAGCCCTGAAAGTCCAATCCGAGCGCGAGCGCCGGGAGGTTCATTCATCTGACCGTAAACAAGCGCTGCTTTTGATTCTCCGTCAGGATTTATCACGCCGGACTCTATCATCTCATGATAGAGATCATTCCCTTCACGCGTGCGTTCTCCGACTCCGGCGAATACGGAATAACCCCCGTGTGCCTTAGCGATATTATTTATAAGCTCCATTATGAGCACCGTCTTGCCAACACCCGCACCACCAAACAATCCTATCTTACCTCCTCTGGCATAGGGGGTGAGCAAATCAACAACTTTAATACCCGTTACTAATTGTTCGGTCTCGGTTGACTGGTCTACAAAATCAGGTGCACTTCGGTGTATCGGGAGTGTTTTCTTATTTCCAATCGGACCCCGCTCATCGATGGGGTCTCCAATCACATTTAGAATGCGGCCAAGCGTTTCTGGGCCGACCGGCATGGAGATGGGGGCACCAGTGTCAGTAACCTCTTGGCCACGCACCATACCTTCTGTCGTATCCATGGCTATGCAGCGTACAGTATTTTCACCAAGGTGCTGCGCGACCTCTAGCACTAAGGTTTTTCCTTGGTTTTCCGACTTCAATGCATTCAAAATTGGTGGTAGTTCACCGTCAAAATGCACGTCGACTACGGCGCCCATCACTTGGGAAACGCTTCCGATTGTATTATTCGCCATTTTCGACTCCTATCAATTTATAATCGTTCTAGAGCGCCTCAGCACCAGAGATGATCTCTATCAACTCTTTGGTAATTTGGGCCTGACGACTTCGGTTATAGTTCAGGGTTAGCTTATTAATCATGTCTCCTGCATTGCGAGTAGCATTATCCATCGCAGTCATACGCGCGCCCTGTTCAGATGCAAAACTCTCCAACATGGCTCTAAAAATCTGCATAGATATATTACGCGGCAGGAGCTCATCAAGGATTTGTTCTTCTGACGGCTCAAATTCGTGTGCACTGGACGCCGTAACAATCGACTCAGTACCGTCCTCAGCGAGTGAAAATGGTATCAGTTGCTGCGGTGTTACTGTCTGGGTCAAGGCAGATACAAATTTATTGTAAAAAACAGTGCAACTATCGAACTCGTTTTTGCTAAATCTTTGTAAAAGGCTGTCAGCGATATTAGACGCAGCCTCAAAAGAAGGAGAGGGTTTTGATATATCCTCTGCTACCTCTACTATCAAATCCGCGAATTCTCTCCTAGCAAGACCAACGCCTTTACGACCTACAATGAAAAGCTGAACAGTTTTACCCTCGGACTGTAAGCGTTTAATTGCCTCGCGCAACCCACGCATTAGACTAATGTTGAACCCGCCACAAAGGCCCCGATCTGCTGAAATTAACACCAGGAGATGAGTTTTATCTGAACCTGTTCCAACAAGAAGCCGAGAACCTCCAGCTCCAGAACTATCACCAAGCGAACGAAGCATATCCTCCATCCGTTCAGCATATGGTCGCGCCGCCAATGCATGTTCTTGAGCACGCCTTAATTTCGCAGCCGCTACCATCTTCATCGCGGCGGTTATGCGCTGTGTCGACTTAACGCTTGTAATCCTATTGCGAAGGTCTTTTAAACTGGGCATTTGCTATATAAGCTTTCTCAAACCTTAGGGGCCCAGCTTGACGATTTGGCAAACTCTNTAATAATTTNAATCAGTTTTTTCTCAGTGCTGTCGGANATTTCACCNTCACTACGTATAATATTTAATACATCAGAATGTTTATCTCGCACTAAAGTCAAAAGCGACTGCTCAAANGAGTTAATATCGGTAATAGGAACATCNTCTAAAAACCCGCGGACCCCTGAAAAAATAGACACAACCTGCTCCTCAACCGGTAACGGCGAGTACTGAGGCTGTTTTAATAGCTCCGTCAAACGAGCGCCTCGAGCNAAAAGTCTCTGAGTAGCNGCATCAAGGTCTGATGCAAANTGCGAAAACGCTTCCATCTCNCGATATTGAGCAAGTTCGAGCTTAATGGTTCCAGCTACTTGTTTCATTGCTTTTATTTGAGCTGCAGAACCTACACGGCTAACTGACAAGCCAACATTAATTGCCGGCCGAATACCCTTATAGAATAGCTCTGTTTCAAGAAAGATCTGGCCATCCGTAATTGATATTACATTGGTTGGAATATAGGCCGACACATCATTGGCCTGAGTTTCGATTACTGGAAGGGCTGTAAGCGACCCACTACCCAACTCCTCATTCATTTTTGCTGCACGTTCCAGCAATCGAGAATGCAAATAGAAAACATCGCCAGGATAAGCTTCACGCCCAGGCGGACGCCGCAGCAAAAGAGACATCTGACGATAGGCAGTAGCTTGTTTTGAAAGATCATCGTAAATGATCAATGAATGCATACCATTATTCCGGAAGTACTCGCCCATGGCACAACCAGCATAGGGCGCCAAGAATTGCATTGGGGCTGGTTCTGAAGCAGATGCCGCAACAACGATTGTATATTCCATTGCTCCATAGTCTTCTAGGGTTTTAACTACCTGCGCGACAGTGGAACGCTTTTGCCCAACAGCAACGTAAATGCAATATAATTTTTTTGATTCATCATCACCGTCATTAGCGGGCTTTTGATTAATAATTGCATCTATGGCAACCGCCGTCTTTCCGGTTTGACGATCCCCAATTATTAATTCACGCTGACCCCGTCCAACTGGAACTAATGCATCAAGAGCCTTTAAACCAGTCTGCACCGGTTCGTGAACTGATTGGCGTGGGATAATGCCGGGCGCCTTAACCTCGACTAAACTCCGTTCATCGCTGTCTATTGGGCCTTTCCCATCAATTGGTTCTCCAAGACCATTTACAACTCGACCTAATAACCCTTTTCCAACTGGCACATCGACGATATCACCAGTTCGCTTGACAGTATCTCCCTCTTTAATATCGCGGTCATCACCAAAGATCACGACACCAACGTTATCATGCTCCAAGTTGAGCGCCATGCCCTTTATTCCACCGGGAAACTCAACCATTTCTCCGGCCTGAACATTATCAAGCCCATAGACACGCGCTACACCATCCCCGACAGAAATTACTTGCCCTACCTCGGCGACATCAGCGTCAGCGCCAAAATTCGCGATTTGCTCTTTGAGTATTGCAGATATTTCTGCTGCCTTAATTTCCATCAGGCTGCCCCTTTCAACGCGAGTTTCAACTTTGACAATTTTGTTTTAATGGAAGAATCAATCATTCGGCTGCCNACTTTAACTATTAGCCCACCGATTAACGATGGATCGATTTGAACATCTACCGNAACTTTTGCTCCGACTGCGGCTTTAAGCTCNGAAGCAATAGNATCAGTCTGTTTTTTCGTNAGTTTNATAGCGCTTGTCACTTCCGCTGACACCTCACCACGCCGGGAAGATAGNTTATCTAGGTAAGCACGTATCATAGCTTGCAAGGCAAACAAACGACGATTGGATGCCACCAACCCAACAAAATTACATGTTAATTCGCTAGCCTTCGCATTTTCCAAAAACGCCCCCATGGCAGCGCCCGCNTCNTGCCGANTAATTACTGGGCTTNGAACCAAACGCTGTAAATCNTGCACATCTGNAATTGCNTTATTAATGGCTCGTAGATCACGCGCGACCNTATCCAATTGACCNGNTTCATCTGCCAACTCAAATAACGCCGATGCATAGCGTGGNGCAACACCNGTTTCACNTGTTTTCNCCGCCAAGTGAATTATCCCCTCNGTTTCAAGTAAATCCCGCACGTAGCGACATTGCTACAATCGTAGACATANCTTTTTNAAATTAACAATATCNTGNATTTGAGCGGTTAATTAACACACGCCTTGTGCGGAGACAAGCTACGACNCTGCGTCCTCAAGTCGCGCCTNNNGNGNGTTCGCTAATTCTAGCATTCAAAGAAAGCTTTGCGGATCAATATCAACGTAGAGCTGCACGGCATTTGGAATTTTTACCTCAGAAAGCCACGATGACAGCATATTTTGAACATTTACTGACCGAGTGGTTTTAACAAGTAGTCTCCACCTATGTTTACCCCTCAGCATNGCTAGTGGAGCCGGTGCGGGACCTAGAACGCGTATCGCGGTATTATCGGGTGCGGAACGAGCTAGATTATAAGCCGCAGCCTGCACCTGGTCGCCTTGATGGCCTGATAAAATTAGGGCCACTAGTTTGCCAAAGGGCGGCCACACACCCTCCTTACGGAGCGCAGTTTCCCCTGCAATGAAGCNGTCTCTATCTCCGTCAGCAAGNGCACGCATAACGGGATGTTGAGGTTGGTATGTTTGCAACAGCACCCGTCCGGCNCACTCGGCCCTACCAGCTCTTCCCGATACTTGATGAAGCATTTGGTAGGTCCTCTCTGCTGCGCGCAAGTCTCCACCGGTTAATCCAAGGTCTGCATCAACAACACCTACAAGTGTAAGCATAGGAAAATGGTACCCTTTTGCAACAAGCTGTGTGCCGATCAATATATCAATTTCACGCTTATGTACTGATTCGACAATTTTTGCTGCCGATCTAGGACCGCGGATGGTATCGCTTGTCATNAGTCCTACTCGGGCATCAGGCAGAAGGTTAAGTACTTCTTCAAGCAACCTTTCCACCCCGGGCCCGCAAGCAGCCATAGCACCTTTAGTTCCGCAATCAGGACAGGAGTCTGGCATTTGCATTTCAAAACCACAGTGGTGGCAGATTAACCGTCCGGCAAACCGATGTTCCACTAGCCATGCAGTGCAATTTGGGCAGTTGAGACGAAAACCGCATGCACGGCATATGGTTAGAGGAGCATAGCCTCTTCGATTGAGGAAAAGAAGCGACTGTTCATTTGCTTTGAGATTAGCCTTTAATGAGTCTTGAAGCGGAGGCGAGAGCCAACCCTGGCGAGGCAGCGGGCAAAGACGCAAATCTATCATTTGCACTTTAGGCATGGATGCTCCCGCATGTCGTTCCGGTAGAACAAGATGCCTATACATTCCACGCTTAACATTAATTATGCTTTCCAACGACGGGGTGGCACTTGCCAACACAGCCAAACAGCCTTCCAATTTAGCACGGACGACTGCCATGTCGCGAGCATTATACAGCACTCCGTCAGACTGCTTAAACGACCCATCATGCTCCTCATCAACAACAATNATCCCTANCCGGTCAAAAGGCAGAAAGAGCGCTGATCGCGCACCAACGATTACGTCAATACTGCCCTTGGAAACACCACGCCATCTGTGCCTGCGATCTGCTTGTCCCAAATCTGAGTGCCATTCAACAGGAGCCACGCCAAAACGAGTTTCAAAGCGCGTNAACCACTGCGCGCTGAGCGCAATTTCAGGGAGTAAAACCAAAACCTGCCGACCGTGCCGCAAGGTTTCTGCAACGGCTTCAAAATAAACCTCAGTTTTACCTGAACCAGTTACCCCATCCAGAAGCGTAACAGAAAATTTTTTATCCTGAATGCCTTTGACTAACTTGTAGGCGGCAAATTCTTGCAATTCGGATAATTTTGGGCCGGGACAGTCCGGATCTGGAGATGGAAAGTGTGCATCTTGCGACAGCTCTACTTTCTCTAAAACGCCCAAGTCGCAAAGACCCCGTATTACTCCGCCGCTCACCCCTGCCGCTCGTGCAAGTTCCCCGCCAGCGCGGGGACACCCACCTTTCATTAAGTCGAGCACCCTTTTTCTAGCAGCCGTCACGAGAAAATTGGTTGGTTCAGCACAAAGTGAAAATCCAACACGTGATTTTGGAGGCTCTAGCGCCTTTGGCACACTCATTACCATACGCAGTACTGCACCAGGAGGACTTAACGTATAATCCGCAACCCATTTCACGAATCGCCTGACCGATTCGGGTAATGGTTGAACGTCAACAGGGCCCTCAACGAATTTCAAACGCTCTTCATTTACCGTACCATTACTACTAAAGCCCCATACCACACCGATAACTACGCGCTTACCGAGCGGCACGTAAACGAATGTTCCTAAAGGAATTTTTTCGTCACTGGGAACTTTGTAATCGTATACGCCAGCCAGGGGTAGAGGGATAAGAACCTGTATTCTCTGCATGCCCGTGTTTTTTCCAGCGGTTGATGTAGTATGCGGTTCAGCCATCCGATAAAGTACATTAAAGGCTATAAAGAAAAATTTACTTGATCGCTACGATGATTTTAAAATTGTGAGGACCCAAAAATGAAGTTTTTCGTGGACACTGCTGAAATTGACGAAATTCGGGAATTGGAAAATACTGGACTCGTAGATGGCGTCACCACCAACCCATCTTTGATAAACAAATCTGGGCGAAATTTTTTTGAAGTTGTTCGAGAAATTTGTTCCCTAGTAGATGGCCCGGTCAGCGCAGAAGTCGCTTCACCTGATTTTGACACTATGCTCAAAGAGGGCAAGAAATTAGCCGAAATAGCTTCAAATATTGCAGTCAAGGTACCTCTAACACGAGCAGGTCTGAGGACCTGCAAATTATTAAGCGACAAAGGAACAATGGTAAATGTGACACTCTGCTTTTCGGCAAATCAGGCCATACTAGCGGCAAAGGCGGGTGCACGTTTTATTTCTCCCTTTGTCGGTCGGCTGGACGATATTGCTCATGATGGGATGGATTTGATATCGGACATTTGTGATATCTACGCGAATTATCCTGACTTCTCAACAGAGGTATTGGTTGCATCTGTTCGAAGCCCAATGCATGTGGTAGAGGCAGCAAAGATCGGCGCCGATGTTGCCACTGTTCCTCCCTCAGTGCTGCACCAAATGTTTTCACATCCGCTTACCGACAAAGGTCTAGCTGATTTCACCTCCGATTGGGAAAAAACCGGCCAGTCTATTCTCTAGGCAAAAAATGGAACAAGATTTATCAAAAACAAAGAACACCCCCAAGATAACCGCGGCCGACGTCGTGGAGTATCTGCGTAATGAACCTAATTTTTTTTCACAGAACCCAGAAGCACTGACTGCTATCAGCTCGCCTGATAGTGGCCAGGGTTATAAGGTGATAAATTTTCAAAATGTCGTAATCAACAAATTGCGCGACAGTGCAGAAGAATTCAAACAAGAACGGAAGGACCTTTTACTCACTGCCCGTACCAATCAGCAGAGTCTGTCTCGTATCCATGAATGTGTATTGGCGGTACTAGCTTCAAAATCTTTCGAACAGGTGATCCACACGGTTACCACGGATTTTGCGGTCATGCTCGATTTGGATATGGTCATCTTATGCATAGAAGCTAATGATGAGAAAATGCGCCTACTAGACACGCGAGGTTTAGTGGTTCTTCCGGAAGGAGAAATCGAGCGTTGCCTAGGTGCCGAAAAGCGCGTGAGCTTGCGCGGTGATATTACGGGCGAAAAACAAATTTTTGGTGCTGGAGCATCACTAATTCGGTCTGAGGCCATCGTTCGCCTTAGTATATCCTCTGTGACACCTCCTTCCTTGATAGCTTTTGGTTCACGAGACCCACTTCGTTTTGACGCTGGCCAATCGACTGAATTGGTAACCTTTCTCGCATGCGTTTTAGAACACGTGATAAGCACATGGCTCGACATCCCAAAATAACAGCCCTCCTTGATGATCCTATATGTGCCGACTCCGCGCTAAGAGACTCACTTTCTGACTGGTCTGCCTGGCTGGCTGAAGAACGCCGTTTTTCTAGCCACACCGTGAATGCATATCTTCGCGATATAAAATATTTTTTATACTTTGTTGCCAATCATATTGGTGAATCTCCAACGCTTTCCGCCCTTCAAAACCTTCGCACAGTTGATTTCAGAGCATGGCTGGCGAGTCGTGCCAATAATGGCCTCAAAAAAACTACTGTCGCCCGAGCCCTCTCGGTCGTTCGGAATTTTTTTTCATGGCTAGAACGCAATAGTTTAGGAGGGAATCCAGCAATAAAAGTTTTGAACGCTCCAAAAATCCCGCACGGGACGCCAAAACCGATAATGGCAAAAAATGCAATACGTGCTGTGGAAACTATCAGAAACGAAACGGGATATTCTTGGGTTGCCACGCGTGATGCAGCCGTATTGTTATTACTCTATGGTGCNGGCCTCCGAATTAGCGAGGCATTGGGAATATTGGTAAAAGATGCTCCGATTAGCAACAGTTTAAAGATTTTGGGAAAAGGGAATAAAGAACGCATAGTACCAATACTACCTGTTATCCAGGACGCTGTACGGTCTTATTTGAAAAGCTGCCCGTACAACCTTATGCCAGAAGATATACTTTTTCGGGGGGTCAGAGGGGGGTCACTGAGTCCCAGAATAATTCAAAAAAGAATGCAGTTACTGCGCGAACAACTAGGCTTACCTGATAGCGCTACCCCACATGCACTCCGTCACAGTTTTGCAACNCACTTACTATCTAACGGCGGAGACCTTCGTTCGATACAGAAGATTCTAGGGCATGCTTCATTATCAACCACCCAGGTATATACTGAAGTTGACGAAGGGCATATCCTTCAGCAATATAATGCACACCCACGTCATAAATAAATAACTCCCCTCACTAAAGTAGACCTCATTCTTTTTTTACACATACCATAGCAGCCGAGTTCATAACCCTCTAAATGCACAAATAAGGTTTAGTCGCTGGTTAATATGCGACTTAAAATCCGCCGTGCTCTGACACGAGCATGACAGTTGATTTTAGCAAATCTCGGATATTTATAGGCTATTTTATCCAACTTACTTGCAAGCCAGAAAGATTCAAGTGAGAGTACGTATGCACCAATAATTAAAAATATAATCCCCGGCATCACTGGTAATAAAATTCCTATGATGCCGAGGAAAATAAAGCCCCAGCCTGCCGCCAAGGTTATCAGACGTTTCCATATAGCTTTCAACCTGTGCTGACGCGGAAGATACTTGCCCATTTTCAGGAGGCAAACTCGTAAAACATAATAGTGCGCTCTTCATGCATGAATTTGTCTGTTAGACACTGCTAACGCTGCCTCCTTAATTGCCTCGTTCAACGTCGGATGGCCGTGACAAGTCCGTGCCACATCCTCTGCCGCTCCCCCGAATTCCATAACAGCCACCAACTCAGCAATCATTGTTCCTGCATCAGCACCTATAATATGTGCTCCAAGGATGCGATCGGTTTCCGAATCTGCAAGAATTTTTACAAATCCTTCGGTGGTGTCATTACAACGGGCCCTGCTATTCGCCATGAAAGGAAACTTTCCGGCATTGAATGATACCCCCTCTTCCTTTAATTGTTCTTCAGTTTTCCCCACCGATGCAACTTCTGGCCAAGTGTACACAATCCCCGGAATGGCGTTGTAGTTAATATGACCAGCCTGCCCAGCCAACATTTCGGCGAAAATTGTACCTTCCTCCTCAGCTTTGTGAGCGAGCATGGCACCTCGAATACAATCGCCTATAGCATAGACGCCCGAAACGACGGTCTGAAATGAATCATCGACCGCAATTAAACCATTAGCATCTGGTTCAAGGCCAATTGTTTCTAGACCAAGGCCTTTCGTATAAGGCCGCCGCCCAACCGAAAGTAATACAGTGTCACATTTTATTTCGCTTTCCTCATTTTTGCTCACGGACGCCAAACTTAATACAGCTGTCGACTTATTTGTACTTGCACCCAAGACTTTGGTGCCCAACAAAAATTTAAAGCCCTGCTTCGTTAATACACGCTGAAAATATTTTGCCACCTCAGCATCCATGCCGGGCGTAATCCTGTCCAAAAATTCTACAACGGTGACTTCAGATCCAAGCCGGCGCCAAACTGAACCCATCTCCAAACCTATATAACCAGCACCAATTACCACCAGATGCTTTGGCACCTTAGAGAGTGATAAGGCTCCAGTCGAACTTACGATGCGTTTCTCATCAACTGTAACTCCAGGTAAAGATGTACTCTCCGAGCCTGTAGCAATTAAGATTGCCTCGGCCTCTAATATTTGCTCTTCGCCCTTATTCAAAGCCACTTCTACGTTGTTGCTGTCGGCAAAAGCACCGTGACCATTGAAGTAATCAACCTTATTCTTCTTAAAAAGGTATTCTATACCTTTGGTGAGGTCGTTAACAATCCGGTCTTTACGTGCCATCATCTGTTTCAGGTTTAGCGTAGCGCCTTTTATATCAACACCATGATCAGCCAACTCGCCGCAAGCCTCGGCATATTTTTCTGAGCTTTGAAGAAGCGCTTTGGAAGGAATACATCCTACGTTCAAACAAGTGCCTCCTAAAGTGCCGCGCTTTTCTACGCAGGCCGTCTTCATACCGAGCTGGGCTGCTCGTATTGAAGCAACGTATCCGCCTGGACCACCGCCAATGACCACCAAATCGTATTTTTCCGACATAGCAATACTATCTCCTCAAGGAATTAAATTGACCGTCAGATCATTATTTGTCTTTACCCTATCTACGACAATCAGCTGTGTCACCTTCAAAAATATCAACAACAGCAAGGCTAGCAGCAAATCACCGTTCGCATTAGGATATAATAAGATCATTTGGTTCTTGGCAACATAATGGAGAGAGCATGACTGCCATTTTTGATAGTTTAATGACCGGACTCCCCTTTCTTTTACTTCATTCTAGCGTTACATTTTTAATGTTGGGTGCCGGTCTATTAATTTATGTTCGCATTACACCATTTGACGAAATATCGTTGATTAAGAATAAGAATAATGCTGCAGCCATCACTCTGGGTGGAGCTATAGTTGGATTTGCTATCCCCCTGGCTGCGTCGCTCAAAACGAGCCTGAACTTATGGGATATAGTAATTTGGGGGTTTGTAACATTAATACTAATGTTGATTTCCTATAGGGTGATTGATTTCCTCGTGAGAGATTTAGCACGACGAGTGGAGGCGAATGAAATTGGTCCAGCTATCCTGCTTGCAGCCATCAAATTAGCGGTTGGGTTGATTGCAGCAGCCAGCGTTGCCGGCTAAAGGTGCAACGCAATGCGATTACCAACCGGTTTGTCATTTATTTTTGCCGCTCTTGTTTGGACCATTGGCGGATTGTTTATTGAGCGCGAAAACATTCCACGAGACCGAAGCCCGAGCCCTTTCATGGAAACACCGCGAACAGGAACACCCGGATTCATTGGTTCGATAAAGGAAGCACAGCCCAAAAAAGTACTACCTGATATTTCCCCAGGTGATCCCGAAATTTCGGTACAGTGGGGAACTAGCGGTGACACTTCCACCGGAACAGCCTTTCCAGTAAGTAGCGGGGGATTTTGGTTAACGGCACGTCATGTCGTCGATAACTGTGCCCGGGTCGGGATATTTTCTGCACAAAACTCGCAGGGGGGATTCTGGGTACGAAAAGTATATGTTCATCCGAATGCGGATATCGCCGTTTTACAAACTAGTCGCACACCTCCTGCCATTGCAATCCGACCCGCTTCCAAAAAATTAACTGTCGGCCAGACAGGCTATCATTTTGGTTTTCCACAAGGCAAGCCCGGTGACTTGCTGTCAGAACTCATTGGACGTCGGAAATTACGTAAAGTTGGTAGAAATAGCTTTGTCGAACCGGCAATCGCCTGGGCAGTAAAACTTCAGGCCCCTCGCCTCGGTGCATTTGGTGGTATCAGCGGAGGACCAGTGTTGGATCAGAAAGGCCAAGTGGTAGGAGTAACGGTGGCAGGCAATATTCGACGCGGCAGGGTTATTGCCAGCCCCCCAAAAACAATTAACGAATTTTTACAATTTATTAGCATAAGGCCGGATGGAACTCCCTCAGCGAATGTGCCGACAAAGACATTAAATAAAGGTGCTTTTTCCGTTCATGGTGACTATCTCCGGAAGAACTTATCTGTTGCTAAAGTCTTGTGTTCAGCTAAAAGGCCGAGTTTAAACTAATCAATTAAATTGGCTTAATCGCAAGAACCCAATTGCCCAAAAAACAACAACCCTATACACAAAACCAAAAAGTAATTTCCGTTTCATAAGGAAAAAATTGCGAGAGCTATAATCGCGGCAATGAGCCCGTCAAATAACAGCGTTATTCCAAAGGACCAGTAGGATTGAATAGCATACCCAACGCAAGACCTGACGCCATAGCGTATGCAATGCATTTCATCCATTAAAAAATACGGCTGGCGGGGTCTACGAGGCCCGCTGCAAGGGCTCCTTGTGCACGAGGCAATAGTGTTGCGACGGCCGCAACTAAAAAAATGTCCCTTGCGATAAATCATTCACTACGTCTCTCCAAGCGCAAACCCAGTAAGAATGCAGGTGTACCACCCACAAATCCATCCAAT
>PBCW01000018.1 GCA_002718015.1 Rhodospirillaceae bacterium | reverse complement strand
GTCTCACGAACATACTGTTACAACAAAACAGGGACCGGTAGGTATTTATATTTGACACCCCAAGTGGACGCATAATCGAAGAAACAGCTTTCGGCCAATCATCGAGAGCTCAAGTTACTCAATTCTACAACTCAACACTACCCGAGCTTGGCTGGAAAAAGATCGGTAATCGCATATTTGAGAGAGATGGCGAACGTCTTCATATCGAGTGTTACGGCCATGACGGGGGTCTTTCCGTGCGTTTTACCTTAACCCCGGACAAATAATTACCCAAGATTCCGGTTGATATAATAAAAGTTAGCCCAACACGTAACCTTAAACAACGCCCAAGTCAGCGTCAGAGGAAACCATTAGAAATGTCTCACGAACATATTGTTACAACAAAACAGGGACCGGTAGGTATAATTACGCTCAATAGGCCCGATGCAATGAATGCATTGTGCGCCGATTTGATTGACCAATTATGTATCTCAATTGACGAATTTGAAGATGATCAATCTATAAGATCGGTGGTGCTTACAGGCGGTGATAAAATATTTGCTGCGGGCGCCGATATTAAAGAGATGCAAGACAAAGGCTTTATAGATGTCTATTTGGCTGACTTCATAACCAAAGGTTGGGAACGAGTAGCAAGCTGCCGAAAGCCTATTATTGCTGCTGTCTCTGGATATGCGTTAGGTGGCGGATGTGAGTTAGCAATGATGTGCGACTTCATTCTCGCGGACGAAAGTGCGAAGTTTGGCCAACCTGAGATCACTATAGGCGCAATACCAGGTGCCGGAGGAACTCAACGGTTAGCCCGTGCTATCGGGAAGTCAAAGACAATGGAGATGTGCTTAACAGGGCGCATGATGGATGTGCAAGAGGCAGAGCGTTCAGGTTTAGTGAGTCGTATTATACCTTCGGGAGATTTACTTTCTGAGGCCGTTAAAACCGCGGAAAAGATTGCATCAATGTCCCTACCGATAGCTATTTTGGCTAAAGAGTCAGTGAATCGCGCCTTTGAAACTACATTAGCAGAGGGGCTGTTGTTTGAGCGCAGGGCATTTCACTCAACATTTGCCACCAAAGATCAAAAAGAGGGAATGAGCGCATTTGTCGCGAAGCGTAAACCTAAGTTTAAAGATTGCTGACTTAACCATAAGCCTTGATGAAATGGCATGAGAATTTGCCTTAACTCGAAGCGCTTGACGGCGCGCGGTCAGCGGTCTATAAGCCGCAATCGTCCGTAATACATTATAACAGCAACTACAATCACACATCATGGCAACAACAGCTTCTGTAAAAAAACGGATACGCCAAGCCGCAAAAAAAAGCGCGAGAAACAGCGCGCGGGTTAATCGTATACGTACTTTTGTCCGGAAGGTTGAGGAAGCAATTCTCAATGGTAATAAAGGTGACGCTTCGGAAGCCCTGAAGTTAGCTATGCCGGAAATGCATCGTGGTGTAAGCAAAGGCGTACTTCGTAAAAATACAGTTGCGCGAAAGTTATCGCGGTTAAACAAACGTATTCGTAATCTCAAAATCTAAAAAAATCCTAACAGTTTTCTAACCGAGTCGGACCCAACATCGCAAGACCATGGCGTATATAAGCTATTTTTTTTGAAAGTTGGCTAACTAACTCGTCTTTTTTCCGCTCCGAGAGGACTAAAAGCAACCCATTTTGAGAGTCGTGAGGTTGTCAACAACTTTATTTTAGATTCTTTGCCTAATTACAGATGAAACCCATTGCAGTGCATTTGGGCGGTGTTTACAGTGTTGGTTCTGTCCTTCAGGGAGGTCAGTGAGCGTGAGAGCCTTCGAAGTTATATTTTTTGGTTTGTGACGAGGTATAAATAAACAGAGAAGTAGCACGTTTAGAGAGTTTATAAGGTTGTTAAGGTGCAGATGCGCATAGTCGCGTCACAAGGCGCGATTTATCACCCCATAACGCTCTAATTATGATGTTATCATGTTCTCACAACCGCGTGATTGGGTCTGCTTTGCGGATGTATGTAGTGTCAGTCCGACCATTCCCTGACGAACAGTTCGTCATTACGGGGCCTACGGGTCTGTTGGGGATACACAGTAGATGTCAGAATCTTTGCCTGCACAGTGGGCTCGAATTCGAAGCCGACTGCGAGCTGAATATGGAGAAGCCGCCTACAGAAGCTGGCTGAAACCACTTACTTTGAGCGGAACCTCAGATGAGGTTGTTCAGCTAACTGTGCCAACTCGCTTCATGAGAGATTGGGTGGAGGCACAATATGGTGAAAGATTATTAAGCCTGTGGACTAGTGAGAATACCTTAATTAAGAATGTTGATATTCTGCTTGAGGGTAGCGCTGCAGCGCAGCTAGTGGAAAGTCAAGCAGCAACAATGAAAACAACAGCTGTTACCGAAGCACGACAAGCGGATATTAGTGCTCCTTTAGACCCTCGATTTACTTTCGACAATTTCATTGTTGGAAAGCCAAACGAGTTAGCGTTTGCTGCCGCGCGACGCGTTGCCGAAGCGGCAACAGTTCCCTTTAATCCATTATTTTTATACGGGGGCGTTGGGCTTGGCAAAACGCATCTTTTACATGCAATCGCTTGGCATATACGGAAGCGAACCCCTGAACGCCGCGTGGTTTATCTATCAGCTGAGAAATTCATGTATCAGTTCATACGTGCACTCCGATATAAAGACACAGTAGCCTTTAAAGACCAATTCAGAAGCGTTGATGTTTTAATGATTGATGATGTCCAGTTTATTGCTGGAAAAGACAACACGCAGGAGGAATTCTTTCACACCTTCAATGCGCTAGTCGACCAAAACCATCAAGTGATCATCTCCGCAGACAAATCGCCAAATGATCTAGAGGGCATGGAAGACAGAATGAAATCACGCTTGGGCTGGGGCCTTGTCGCTGACATTCACCCCACGACTTATGAATTGCGGCTTGGAATATTACAGGTAAAGGCTGAGCAGCTTGACGCGGAAATACCTCCAAAAGTCATGGAGTTCTTGGCACACAAAATAACTTCCAATGTAAGGGAGTTAGAGGGAGCCTTGAATCGCATCGTGGCGTATGCAAATTTAGTTGGCCGATCGGTCAGTCTTGAAGGAACTCAAGAGGTTTTACACGATATACTTCGCGCAAATGATCGGCGAGTAACAATCGAAGAGATTCAAAAGAGAGTTGCCGAACACTACAATATACGGCAGTCGGAAATGTATTCCTCGCGTCGCGCACGNGCGGTTGCTCGGCCTCGCCAGGTNGCGATGTACCTTTCAAAGCAATTGACATCTCGCTCCTTACCAGAAATCGGTCGCAAATTTGGNGGCCGCGANCACACAACGGTAATGCATGCGGTACGTAAAATAGAGGAGTTGCGTGTTACCGATAATAGCTTTGCTGAGGATATCGAGTTGTTACGGCGCATGCTAGANGGCTAAAATGNTNCAATTTACAGGCATTCTAGCNATCCGANTTATTATGNTAACTTATATATATAAAACATATAGATAGGTCTCCCNGACTGTAATCCTTAGCTTGGAAAATTGCTGCAGGAGCNCTACTCCTATGCTATAANTCATTTTATTATGAAGGNAGCGTTTTGAGGTACAGTNGNGCACCTNGAAGGTAGATTNGGAAAGCACNTTTTTACAATATGGACAATTTCGATAGAAAATGGGAAACACGATGAAACTGACGATTGAACGCGCGGCGTTGCTGCGATCACTGAATCACGTGCAGAGTGTCGTAGAACGACGCAATACAATCCCCATCCTCTCAAATGTACATTTTAATGTTCANGAGAAGCGGCTAGCAATGACCGCAACAGACATGGATCTTGCTATTATCGAGACTGTCGATGCNGCACCAGACAGNGGAGGCTCGACTACCGCACCGGCACACACGCTTTACGACATAGTTCGGAAATTGCCCGAAGGTGCACAAATAGGTTTGGATGCAAGTGGTGAAGAAGGNCGCTTAATTCTTACNTCTGGAAGATCACGNTTTACCCTGCAAACCCTACCAACAGCAGACTTTCCACAAATGTCTGACGGCGATCTACCAGCCNTTTTTAAATTNCCCGCAGACGAGTTAAGGATGCTTATAGATCGAACTCGGTTTGCAATATCTACCGAGGAAACACGTTATTACTTAAATGGCTTGTACGTTCATAAAGCTGAGGCCAATGGCATCNCAGTTCTGCGTGTTGTAGCGACCGATGGTCATCGCCTCGCGAGAGTGGAAATGCCGCTGCCAAATGGAGCAAGCGACATGCCGGGAATAATTGTACCCCGCAAAGCNATANATGAGCTCCGAAAACTAATTGACGAAACTGAGGATGATGTTGAAATAGCCCTATCTGACACNAAAATTCGCTTCAGCTTCGATAATGTGGTGTTAAGCTCCAAACTTATTGATGGAACCTTCCCCGATTACGATCGCGTGATCCCCGATGGNAATGACAAAACACTNGAAGTAAATTGTGAAGACTTCGCAGCTGCTGTGGATAGAGTNGCAACAATCTCAACTGATAAGTCNCGAGCTATTAAATTATCGGTGGACGCTNGCACTATTGTTCTTTCGGCATCCAGCCCCGAGAGNGGCACGGCGTCAGAAGAAATAGAAGTCGATTATTCCCAAGGGCCCATNGAAATTGGATTTAATGCTCGGTATTTATTGGATATTGCACAGCAGATAGAGGGTAATATGGCNCAATTTGTCATGGCAGATTCGGCNTCTCCTACAATTGTACGTGACACTGACGACCCTACCTCACTGTATGTCTTNATGCCGATGCGTGTGTAGGTGGAGAATGGGGCTAACAGGAATATTGTCTAAGATGNCGATAGCAATTGTGCTGAAGTAGCCATGCCGGATGACCAAACTGCAAGGGTCGTNTTGCAAAAAATAACCCTCACTAATTTTCGTTGCTACGATCACGTTAGTTTAAANGTTGATTCGCGGAGCGTTGTGCTAACAGGNCCGAATGGAGCGGGCAAAACAAATCTTCTCGAAGCAATATCATTGTTGGCCCCGGGGCGCGGGCTGAGGCGGGCACGAATCGACGATATGGACCGACGCCANAAGCTCGATANTTCAAGCCCATCCGANTGGGGGATTGCGGCCTTAATAGAGACNCCTATGGGGCCGATAAAAATAGGAACAGGCCNCAATAAAACGGCTGGAAGTCGGCGCATCGTCCGAATAAATGGAACCGACACCGGGAGTCAAAATGCTCTTGCCGAGTATGTTGATGCAGTCTGGCTTACTCCTCAGATGGATAGATTGTTTGTTGAAGGCGCTGCGGGGAGAAGGCGNTTTTTTGATCGACTAGCATTTGGCTTTGATACAGCACATGCTGGNCGNGTTAACGCCTACAATCATGCTATGCGGGAGAGGATGGGTCTTCTTCGAAGCAATACAGGAGATGATATTTGGCTCGATAAGCTTGAGCAAAGTATGGCAGAACGNGGAGTAGCAATAGCGGCGGCACGTCGTGAACTTGCGGCCCGCCTTGATAAGGCTTCACTGTATACCTCAGGATGTTTCCCGGTTGCTGGNGTCACTGCTGTAGGGTTGATTGAAGGTTGGCTCAACAATGTGCCGGCTCTTGAGGCAGAGCAACGATTTGCTGTTGAACTGAAAAAGAACCGAAGACGCGATGGTGAGTCGGGGATAACCGAACTCGGCCCGCATCGNAGCGATTTTATTGTTGTTCACGTCGCAAAAGGTCTGCCAGCTGTTCAGTGTTCTACAGGTGAACAAAAGGCTTTGCTAATCGCTATTGTCTTGGCTAATACGCGCTTACACGCGAGGGAGCGAAATCGTATACCTCTTTTNTTGCTAGATGAGGTTGCTGCACATTTAGACGCAAAAAGGCGAAAAGCGCTTTTTGATGAAATATNTAACTTAGGCNCTCAAGCATGGCTTACTGGTACAGACTTAGCTTTTTTTGAGTCGTTTGGNAATAATGCACAATACGTTTCANTCTCCGACGCTAAATTCANAGAANTTGCAAGCATATCAACAGTCTAATCTCGACTGGGAATGAGGACAAAATGANTGATAAAGCACCCAATGAANACACTGACGCAGAGNGTAATGATTATGGTGCANATTCNATAAAAGTTCTGCGCGGACTTGATGCCGTACGCAAACGGCCTGGCATGTATATTGGGGATACCGATGATGGCACTGGACTTCATCACATGGTATTCGAAGTAGTCGACAACGCAATCGATGAGGCAATGGCAGGCCATTGCAATAGAATTGATGTGGTTTTAAATGGAGACGGCTCAGTAAGCGTTACGGATAACGGTCGCGGTATCCCTGTCGACATACACGACGAGGAGGGTATTTCGGCGGCCGAAGTTATAATGACCCAGCTCCATGCAGGTGGAAAGTTNGACCAAAATTCTTATAAGGTCTCAGGTGGTTTGCATGGAGTCGGAGTTTCTGTAGTAAATGCTCTGTCTTCAAACCTCACACTTACCATAAAAAGGGATGGTAAAGTGCATGAGATCTCATTCGAGCATGGAGACTCCACAGCACCTTTAAAGACAACNGGGGAGACGGTCGANGAAACAGGCACAATTGTGACATTTATGCCGTCAACAAAAACNTTCACTCAAACCGAATTTAATTTCCAAACCCTTGAGCATAGACTNCGTGAGCTCGCCTTCCTAAACACAGGAGTNCAAATTGTACTNACGGACGCTCGAAATCCNGAGCCAAAAATAGTTGACATGGCCTATGAAGGNGGGATCGCGGCGTTCGTTGAGTACCTNGACCGCAATAAGAGTGCCCTGCTNGAAGCNCCTATCGACATTAAAGGTGAAAAAGATGGCATTATAGTAACCTTGTCAATGCAATGGAATGATAGCTACCACGAAAAAACATTATGCTTTACCAACAATATTCCTCAACGAGATGGTGGAACCCATCTTGCAGGATTTCGCGGAGCNCTCACGCGCCAAGTTAATGGGTACGCCAATACTTCTGGGATCGCAAAACGTGAAAAAATAGCGGTCACAGGTGACGATGCTCGCGAAGGCTTGACATGTGTTCTNTCTGTNAAAGTACCTGACCCTAAATTCTCTAGTCAAACCAAAGATAAATTAGTCTCCTCAGAAGTANGACCGGTTGTTGAGTCGATAATGAATGACAGGCTTAATCAATGGTTTGAGGAACATCCAGCCGAGGCTAAAAAAGTTGTCCAAAAAGTCTTTGAGGCNGCGGCGGCACGTGAAGCAGCTCGAAAGGCTCGTGAGTTGACGCGCCGCAAGGGAGCTCTTGATATTGCTAACCTTCCTGGCAAACTCGCTGATTGTCAATCTCGCGACCCAAAGGAATGTGAACTATTTATNGTCGAAGGAGACTCCGCNGGAGGGTCTGCGAAGCAGGCNCGCGAACGTCGCTTTCAAGCTATACTGCCGCTTCGCGGGAAGATACTCAATGTCGAACGGGCACGTTTTGACAAGATGATTGGATCTGCTGAAATTGGGACNCTAATTGCAGCACTTGGAACAGGTATCGGTGCTGAAGACTTTGATCCAGANAAGGTACGGTATCAAAAAATCATTATCATGACAGACGCTGATGTTGATGGTAGCCATATTAGGACATTACTGTTGACGCTATTTTATCGTCANATGCCAGAGTTAATTGAACGTGGATATCTATACATAGCTCAACCCCCGTTATATAGAATAAAACGCGGGGGTTCAGAGGTATATTTGAAAGATGATCGAGCAATGGAGGACTATCTTCTGCGCGACTGTGTCGGGGACGTAACTTTAGNGTTTCAAGACGGCAGCCAAATTGCCGGTGANGANCTTTGGTCGCTAATAGAGGACGCCCGGATCGCACGCANNCATATTAATAACATTCAACGAAAAGTTGGCAACCATTCTGTTGTAGAGCAGTCCGCCGTAGCAGGTGCACTTAGTCCCTCTATATTGAACGATGAGAAGAGCGCCAGTGAAGCGGCACATTATGTAGCAACACGTCTCGATGCATTAGCTGATCCTCTTGAAAAAGGTTGGAGCGGTGAGCCTAGTGAGAATGGAGGCCTATTGTTNCAGCGAACATTGCGCGGTATTCTTCAAAAGTATGAGATAGANGGTGATTTAATCCGCAGTCGTGACGCAAGGACACTTGATGCAATGGCCGGCACGATGCAAAGNANCTACAGCAAATTTTTAGTGTTGAAGACAAAAACTGGTGAGCAAAGAATTGAGGGGCCCTCAACTTTAATTGAATACTTGACNAACATAGGGACAAAGGGGCTCAGTTTTCAGCGCTACAAAGGACTCGGTGAAATGAATCCAGAACAACTGTGGGAGACTACAATGGANGTCAATGCAAGAANNCTTTTGCAAGTGAAGNTTGANCACGCTGATGATGCTTCTGAAGTNTTCTCCACGCTCATGGGNAATTTNGTTGAGCCTCGGCGCGAATTTATCCAATCCAATGCTCTGAGCGTTGAGAACCTNGATATTTGAAAAATTGCTCGCCTTTAGGAAGCAANCGCAGGTTTACATTGAGTTATTTTCACACGTGAGATATTGGTAGNAANTAGAGACGATATAANGGTCGGTGTTTGGTTTTGAATTTAAAGAAACAGTCTAGCTACAGCTTCGAAGATTTAATCGAATGCGCTCACGGGCGACTTTTCGGTCCNGGCAACGCACAATTGCCGTTACCCCCTATGTTAATGATTGACCGTATCACGCACATCTCTGATGATGGAGGAAACTTCGGCAAAGGAGAAATCGTAGCGGAACTTGATATCGAGCCAGACCTTTGGTTTTTTAGTTGCCATTTTGAGGGAGACCCAGTTATGCCAGGTTGTCTTGGACTTGATGCAATGTGGCAGTTAGTTGGTTTCTTCCTCGGCTGGAAAGATGGCCCTGGGAAAGGCCGCGCACTTGGCGTTGGTGAAGTTAAATTTACAGGCCAAGTTTTAAAAACTGTTAAAAAAATTACGTATCACATTAATATGAAGCGTGTAATTATGCGCAGGTTAGTGATGGGTATAGCGGATGGCGTTCTCAAAGCGGACGGGAAACCAATTTATGAAGTAAAAGACATGCGAGTTGGACTGTTTACACCTCAAGAGACAACATAATCACGCGATCTTCTAGGAGTGCACATGCGACGCGTTGCGATAACCGGCTTGGGCATAGTCTCAAGCATCGGCAATAACAAAGGTGAAGTGCTAGATTCTCTTAAACAGGGCAGGTCAGGCATAGAATATTGTGAAGAATATGAGGAACGGGGTCTCCGTAGCCATGTACATGGCTCAGTCAAAATAGCTATTGAAGAACACGTAGACAGGAAGATTCTCCGTTTCATGGGCGATGGCGCTGCATACAATTACATCGCAATGGAAGAGGCAATTGCGGATGCCGGCCTGGAAGAAAATGAAGTTTCTAGCGAAAAAACCGGTATGATTATGGGGTCGGGTGGTCCATCAACCAAGAATTTATTGCTTGCTTGGGATACAGCTCGCGAACGTGGACCAAAACGTATTGGCCCGTACATGGTCCCACGTACTATGTCCAGCACAAATTCTGCAACTCTCGCTACACCTTTTAAAATCAAAGGAGTTAATTATTCAATAAGTTCCGCCTGTGCCACTAGCGCCCACTGCATTGGAAATGCCAGTGAGCTTATCCAATGGGGAAAGCAAAATATAATGTTAGCCGGTGGAGGAGAAGAATTAGATTGGACNATGACCTCACTATTCGACGCCATGCCCGCTCTCTCTTCCAGCTACAACGAAACACCAGAAAAAGCTAGCCGACCCTATGATGTCGATCGCGANGGATTCGTGATTGCTGGGGGTGGNGGGGTGATTGTATTGGAAGAACTCGAGCATGCGAAAGCACGCGGTGCTCATGTTTATGCGGAANTAGTCGGTTACGGGGCCACATCAGATGGTTACGATATGGTTCAACCATCGGGCGAAGGTGCCGCACGCTGCATGAAAAATGCTACTAGCGGGCTTAACATTCCGGTAAATTATGTCAATGTCCATGGCACTTCGACGCCAGTTGGTGACATTAAAGAGTTAGAAGCATTGAAAACCGTNTTTGGGGATCACATGCCTACCATTAGCTCAACAAAATCTTTAACCGGCCATTCACTGGGGGCAACGGGAGTTCACGAATCGATTTATTCTGTCCTTATGATGAANCATCGCTTTATTTCAGCTTCAGCAAATATTGAGAACCTAGATCCCGGTGCTGAAGGTTTGCCAATTACCCGAGAACGAATTGACAACATTGATCTTGACTGCGTGGTCTCTAACAGTTTTGGTTTTGGTGGCACTAATGCAAGCTTGGTGTTCAAACGNTACAACGATTAGAGCAGGACTACAGAATTAACCCTCATACATTCCCGGAGTTACTCAGTAATGGGAACTGCCAAGTTACTATCCGGAAAACGCGGCCTCATAATGGGAGTCGCGAATGATCATTCAATAGCGTGGGGCATATCCTCAATCTTACATGGGGCTGGTGCCGAGTTAGCTTTTACCTTCCAGTCAGAAGCATTTGCACGACGCGTTAAACCACTCGCTGCGTCAATTGGGTCTGACATAGTGTTACCCTGTGACGTTACAAATGATGAAAGCCTTGATTCTGTTTTTACTGAAATTGAATCAAGTTGGGGAAAGCTCGATTTTTTACTTCACGCAATTGCCTATTCCGACAAAGAAGAACTGAAGGGAAAATATGTTAACACAACTAGAACGAATTTTAGATTAACCATGGATATTTCATGTTACTCATTTTCTGCGGTAGCACTTCGCGCTTCTCTATTGATGAAAGATGGAGGAAGCTTGGTAACACTCACGTACTCAGGCTCGGAGCGTGTAATGCCAAACTACAATGTCATGGGCGTCGCAAAAGCTGCTTTAGAAGCGAGCGTGAAGTATCTAGCTGTCGACCTTGGGGGTAATGGAATAAGAGTTAATGCAATCTCCGCCGGTCCTATGAGAACTCTTGCAGGTTCTGCAATAGCGAGTGCGCGCACAGTTTATCGGTGGCAGGGAGAACATGCACCACTCAAACGCAACATTGACATGAGCGATGTTGGAGGCGCTGCACTCTATCTTTTCTCAAATATGTCGAATGGTGTAACTGGAGAGACCCATTATGTGGATGCTGGATATAATGTAATAGGCATGGTGAATTTAGCCGAANATTGNCGTTGACACACTACACCTCGAGTTGTCGCATTCACAACTGGTAATGCACTCTCTTCAAATGAAATTCGGGCTTGCATATTAGTCATTTTTATTACGGGGTCGGCGCTCCCGGCGAGGTTCTCGATCCTTGCGCTCTACTGGCACTTCTTCACCTGTGCTTTGATCGACTGCTCTCATTGATAATTTCACCTTGCCACGATCGTCGACCGCTAAAACTAGGACTTTCACTTCCTGACCCTCGGATACCACATCACTAACGGAAGGAACGCGTTCATTAGCTAATTCCGATATATGAACTAACCCATCCTTAGAGCCAAGGAAATTTACGAAAGCACCAAAATCAACAATCTTTACAACCTTCCCTTCATATACCTTGCCAACTTCTGGCTCAGCTACTATANNCTGGATCCACGCAATAGCACTCTCCCCAGCCTCATTGTCAACCGAAGCTACCTTGATCGTTCCATCGTCTTCGATGTCCACTTTTGCTCCCGTGGTCTCACAAATTTCACGAATAACTTTCCCTCCCGTGCCTATGACGTCGCGAATCTTCTCACGCGCAATCTGGAANGTGNTAATTCGAGGTGCATTCTGTGATACATCTTCACGAGCTGAAGTTATTGCATCCCTCATTTCAGCAAGTATATGCAACCTTCCATCTCTCGCTTGGCCCAAGGCAACCTGCATTATCTCTTCTGTNATGGATGTAATCTTGATATCCATCTGCAGGGCCGTAANCCCCTCTTCGGTGCCAGCAACCTTGAAATCCATGTCACCCAGGTGATCCTCATCACCTAAAATATCCGACAGGACTGCAAACTTTTCCCCTTCCTTTATTAGACCCATAGCGATACCAGCGCATGGCCGCTTCATCGGAACACCAGCATCCATGAGAGACATGGATGTACCGCACACTGTCGCCATTGACGAAGAACCGTTACTTTCTGTGATCTCAGAAACGACTCTAACTGTATAAGGGAAATCCTCATGCTCTGGCATCAGTGGCCTAATCGCACGCCACGCGAGTTTTCCGTGTCCGATCTCACGTCGCCCAGGAGAACCAACACGCCCGGCTTCCCCTACCGAGTATGGAGGAAAGTTATAGTGAAGCATAAAGCGGCGGCGATATTCACCCTCTATAGCATCAATGATCTGTTCATCCTGGCCGGTACCAAGCGTTGTAATAACGAAAGCCTGCGTTTCNCCNCGGGTAAATAGAGATGACCCGTGGCTTCGCTCTAAGATACCCACCTCACACTCAATAGGNCGGACCGATGAAGTATCGCGTCCATCNATACGCTGCCCTGTTTCTAAAATATTGCCGCGAACCACATCCTTTTCTAGGTTTTTAAAAATAGATGCTGCAAGCTCTATATCCTGCTCCTCAGTCTCAAGTTGATCAAGAACACTATGCTTGAGTTCGGTTATTGATTCCATGCGATCTTGTTTAGATTTTATTTCGTAAGCACGACGAAGTGGCTCTTCTGCTCGATCTTTTAGTATTTTCAAAANCTCATCTTGTCCCTCCGGAGCCTTGGGCAAATCCCATGGCTCTTTCGCGGAAGATTCGGCCATAGATATGATTGCATCTATAACCGGCTGGAACTGTTCGTGACCGAACATTACCGACCCAAGCATCACTTCTTCTGACAATTCATTGGCCTGGCTCTCTACCATCAAAACACCCTCACGCGTGCCCGCGACCACAAGATCTAAATCAGTGTCTTCCATCTCGCCTAGATGAGGATTCAGTATAAACTCTCCGTCTTGGTATCCAACCCGGCAAGCACCAAGAGGCCCGAAGAACGGCACACCAGATATTGTTAGTGCAGCTGACGCACCTATTAAGGAAACTATGTCAGGATCATTTTCCATGTCGTGTGCTAATACGGTGCAGATGATTTGGGTTTCATTTCGGAACCCATTGGGAAATAACGGCCTTATTGGGCGATCTATTAAACGTGAGGTGAGCGTTTCTTTTTCACTGGGTCGTCCTTCACGCTTAAAAAAACCTCCTGGTATTTTACCAGCCGCAAAGGCTTTTTCCTGATAATTAACGGTTAGAGGAAAGAAATCGACTCCTTGACGTGGGTTTTTTGCGGCAACAGCGGTGCATAACACCTGCGTCTCACCATAAGTCGTCATTACAGCACCATCAGCCTGGCGTGCTATTTTACCCGCCTCTAATACCAAAGGGCGACCGCCCCATTCTATTTCTTTTTTTGTAACATCAAACATCTTTTTTTCCTTCACATACCTACCGCTAAAATTGCCTTGTTCAATCTCAGTGTGCAACGACCCTAAAAAAGAGACCATACCTAGGTGGCCTCAACTGATTATTCTCGGCTCTGAGAGTTTCTCACTCGGCTAGGTCAAACAGAGACAGATACTGTTTCGCCTATGAGAAGGGTCGTTACTAACTCCTCAGCGACGTAATTTAAGCCGTTTGAGTAAAGATTCGTAGCGGCTCACGTCTTTACGCTTAACATAATCGAGAAGACGCCTTCGTTGACCCACCATCATCAATAATCCACGGCGAGAGTGAAAATCCTTCTTATGCGACTGCATATGCTGGGTGAGATTGCGAATGCGCTCAGTCAATACCGCTATTTGCACATCGGCTGAGCCGGTATCACCTACTTTGATTGCAAACTCAGCTATGAGCTCTTTTTTCCGTTCTAATCCAATCGACATCATATTCTCCTTTTTTTATAGATTAAGCACTTTGAAAGGTCGTATTTTCCCAGCACTGACTTCAGCCAGCGCCAACGGCTTGCCCTGATCGGTGGCCAAAACGGTGGCTCCGTCGCTTAAATCAGTAACCCGGTCGATGTCTTCCTTTCGCAGTAATGTCACAGTTTGCCCGTGACGCAATTTAGAAGCTTCAAGTTCTGTCAAGGCTAACGCCGGGATGTCGTCCAGCGCAGTCTCCACAGGGAGAAGATATTCCAAAACCGCGGCAATGTGCCCAAATTCTTTCAGTTCGTCCAGTGAAATTCCATTATCAAGTGAAAAAGGTCCTACTCTGGTCCGACGCAGTTGCGTCAAATGCCCCACTGTTCCCAGTGCAAAGGCCAGATCACGTGCTAGAGCACGCATGTAAGCTCCGGCGCCAGAGACCACTCGAAAAAGTGCGTGGTCACAATCAGGCATTTCTAGCAGAGCAAACTCATAGATGCGTATGTTTCTAGATGGAATATCAAAAGTCTTCCCCTTTCTAGCAAGGTTGTAGGCCCTCTCACCTCCTACTTTAATTGCAGAAAACGCTGGTGGTATTTGTTCAACTAGACCTGTAAATTTAGGTATTGTTCTTTCAATTGCATTACGGTCTGGGCGGATATCCGATGTCGCGGTGATAAATCCCTCACTATCATCGGTAGAACTTGCTTTGCCCCACTCCACTGTAAACTCGTATTCTTTTTTTCTGTCCACAATGTAAGGAACCGTCTTTGTAGCTTCACCCAATGCAACTGGGAGAATCCCCGTTGCAAGGGGGTCTAGGGTGCCACTGTGGCCCGCCTTCGTCGCGTTAGCCAATTTCTTAATAATCGCCACTGTTTTAGTTGAGGTAATCCCTTCAGGCTTATCTATTACAAACCANCCATGTACCGGATCACCTTTTCGGTTGCGCCGTCCCATTTATTGNTTGTCCTAATGTCTTTAGGGAGCCAAATCCCGAATAACGCCNGGGTCTGCCAAAAGCCTNTCGATTTCACTCGCGTTATCAAAGGAATAGTCANTTACAAAAGTTAGCTTAGGAAGATACNTAAGTCGCACTCTGCGCCCAACCTCACNGCGCAAAAACGATGACGCTCTGCCTAATGCGCCAACGACNAGTTTTTCGTCAANNCCCCCGAGAGGCAACACATAAACCGTCGCGTTGCGCATATCGGCACTTACCTGAACTTCACAGACCGTTATTGACCTTCCTGCTAGATCAGGGTCACGNAAGTCTCCGTTAGTGAACAGCTCGGCTAACACGTGACGCAGCTGCTCCCCNACTTTTAACTGGCGTACCGACCGTTTTTTTTCCTTAGCCATTNTAATTTACCAAATNAAGAGTAAAGACGGNNTATTTTTTTTCANTTNTTAACGTNAAAGGGANCTNCTTATTTCCTCNACCTCNTAGCACTCGACTATATCGCCTTCCTTAAGNTCATCATAGCTCTCAAAGGCCATACCGCATTCATAGCCTTGCTGAACTTCACGCACGTCTTCCTTAAAACGGCGAAGCGTTTTTAGGCTTCCTTCGTGTATAACCACATTATCGCGAAGNAGTCGCACCCNAGCCCCACGCTTAACNTCACCTTCAGTGATCATACATCCGCCGATCTTACCGACCTTGGAAATGCCAAAGACCTGCCGTATTTCAGCATATCCAAGCTGCTTTTCTCGTCTTTCCGGAGCCAACAAGCCACTAAGCANCTGTTTCATATCATCAATGACGTCATAGATTATTGAATAATAGCGTATGTCAACATTATCGCGTTTTGCTAATTCACGGGCCTGAGGGTTGGCGCGCACATTAAATCCGATGATGACCCCTTCCGACGCACGGGCGAGTATNACATCGGATTCTGTTATACCACCAACACCACTGTGCAACACATGAACTTTAACTTCATCNGTTTCGAATTTTTGCAACGAGCTTTTTATTGCCTCAAGTGATCCTTGCACGTCAGTCTTGATCAGTATTGCCAATTCGCCGCGTTCACCNGTTTTGATCTTGTCAAACATCTGNTCTAATGTACCGCGTGCTCCAGCGGCCATTGAGGTTTGCCTNNACTGACGAGTTCTGTATTCTGCAATCTCACGGGCTCTCGCCTCGTCCCCAACCACATGAATAATGTCACCTGCGGATGGTGTCCCTTGCAGCCCCAAAACTTCTACGGGGTAAGCTGGGCCCGCGTTCTCAACTGTATCACCATGGTCATTAATCATTGCACGCACGCGACCCCACTCGGTTCCAGCCACAAAAATATCGCCNGTCCGTAGNGTGCCTCGTTCTACNAGTACGGTTGCAACGGAACCACGCCCTTGTTCCATNTTTGCCTCAACCACAACCCCCTGTGCAGGGCGGCNAGGGTTTGCTTTCAATTCCAGTATCTCTGATTGCAGGAGGATTGCTTCTTCAAGCTTCTCNATATTAGTTTTTTCTTTGGCTGACACTTCGACGTCTAAAACATCCCCACCCAAAGATTCCACAACTATCTCGTGGTTCAGTAATTCATTTCGGACTTTAGCCACATCAGCCCCAGCTGNATCAATTTTATTGATCNCAACAATTATGGGGACTTGTGCCGCTTTTGCATGAGCAATAGCTTCAGCAGTCTGGGGTTGCACACCATCATCAGCAGCAACCACTAAGATAACAATGTCGGTTACGCTGGCGCCACGCGCACGCATTTCTGTAAAGGCTTCATGCCCCGGAGTATCGAGAAAAGTTATTGTTGCACCAGCAGGAGTGTTAACTCGGTAAGCTCCTATGTGTTGAGTGATACCNCCAGCCTCACCACCGGCCACATCACTTGTACGCAGCACATCTAATAGAGATGTCTTACCGTGGTCCACATGGCCCATCACGGTAACAACTGGTGCGCGCTCCTCTAGGTCCGTCTCTAGATCCTCATTGCCTTCAAGGCCAATTTCAACATCTGCCTCAGAAACCCTCTTAACTTTGTGACCGAGTTCATTAACAACGAGTTCTGCAGTATCTGCGTCAACCGTTTGATTTGCTGCCGCCATTACTCCCATATTCATAAGAATTTTAACTACATCCGCCGCTCTTGTTGCCATTCGGTAGGCCAGGTCAGAGACGGTTATAGACTCGGGGATTATTACCTCACGAACCTTAACCTGAAGTTCACCCTTTTGTAATTCTGCTCTCTGACGTTTTTTCTCACGCTCCTTTGCCCGCCGCATTGCCGCTAAGCTCCGCACGCGGCCATCGTCTCCATCTTCCGCCTGCCGCAATGCATCACCAATCGTAAGTTTCCCTTGCATGCGGCGACGCGGTTCATCCTTAGACCGTCTTGGCCTTTTTGTTTCAGGTTTAGTTCTGCGCTGAGCCTTAGTAGCATCAGGCTCCCTATTCTCTGCCCTCTTTGCGTTTACCTCAGCCTCGGCGACAGTTTGTTGTAGGTCTTTCTCGGCAGCTTTATTCCGCGCTTCTTCTTCTGCTTTTTTCTTGGCATTGTCCTCAGCTCGGCGACGGGCCTCCTCTTCCTCTTGCGTACGCCGCTTGTTTTCCTCTTCGATTTTTCGACGCTCGTCTTCGAGTTCAGCCGTGCGCCGTTTATCAGATTCCTCAGCGGCACCGTGAACAGCCCGAAGCCGCGCTGAACGCTCTTCAGCGGTCAAATTATCTAGACCTGCATCAGCCTCTGGTGTCTCCACTTCAGCTAATTTTTGTTCTTCAGCAACCGCCCGCATGCGGCCTGCAGAGTCACGACCGAATGTGCGCTTTTTCTTAACTTCAACCATCACCGATTTTGATCGGCCATGACTGAAACTTTGGCGTACTTGTCCCGTTTCTACGGTTTTTTTAAGCTCTAGCCTCCCGGGTCGGCTCAGGCTAAGCTTGCCTTCCTGTTCAGATTTTTGCGTCATGCCTATCCTCGTCAAGAGAACCCTTGTTACGAAATTCCGCTAACCGGCGACCGTCAATTTTTATTAGTTCTGCAAGCCCACCCACAGACACCGCCGCCTGGACTGCCTTAGGCTTGGAAAACGCAGCTCCCAACTCATTTGAATTGAGTACTCGCAAACAGTCTACGTTTTGCGCCAGTGCACAAACTTTTGACTGCGCATTTTCAGAAGCATCGCGCGCAACCAAAAGTAACGCGCACCTTTTTTTCAATGCCAATGACACTTTGGTATACCCACATACAGCCTGTCCTGCCTTTTTTGCTAANGATANACCATTTAGCACACGCTCACAAAGCTGTTGATCTACNAATTCCACTAGATCACACCTAACCTTAACATTCGTCTTNGCCGCTCNCCTAAAAAGATTTTGTTGGATGGCTTCTTCCAAGAGCCCTCGCTTAATGCCAACCCACATTCCACGCCCACCCAATTTGCATTTTATATCCGGCACCACACTNCTATTAGGCCCTACAACAAATCTTACCAATGCCTCTTTGGNAAATGACTTGCCACTGACTATGCAACGCCGTAANGGCTTAGCCGTGTTNAGGGATTCGGTAAAGGCANTCATTGTNTTTNTTCCAAAAATCTACTCACTCTGCGTATCAGACTTCTTCTGCGATACTACAGCCGAAANCTCTGATCCGGGAGCACTATTCAACTCCACCCCATCATCTTNGNTCTCCTCTACANCTAAAGCACTTNCCATGTCCTCTTGAGAAATCCAACCAGCAGCGACCCGAGCGCGNAGGATTAATTCATTGGCAACGGCTGGCTTAACGCCATATTCGCGCAATATTCCNTCNTCGGCNCCGGTAAGTTCATCACTGGCAAGNTCTGCAAAATCTTCAAGAGTTTTGATCTTNCTCTCGCCAAGAGTGACAANCATNTCAAGCGTAAGGCCNTCAAGTGTCTTCAAATTTTCATCAATGGCTAGCTCTGACACGCGTNNTGCCAAACGTTCAGTTTCCAGAGTCAAATAATTGCGCGCCCTGAGGCGGAGCTCTTCTGCTACCTCCGCGTCAAAACCCTCAATCGANGTTAACTCTTCCTCTGGAACATATGCCACTTCCTCGACGCTGGTAAAACCCTCTGAAACTAAAAATTGAGCAATAACATCGTCTACATCTAAAGCATCAATAAATGTTTGGCTTCGTTGCTGTACTTCCGCCTGTCGNCGTTCAGACTCTGCTTCCTCTGTAAGAATATCNATCTCCCAGCCAGTCAGAGAAGACGCAAGTCGCACATTTTGCCCGCGCCGACCAATCGCAAGACTAAGTTGTTCATCTGGAACCACCACCTCAATTTTCTGCGCATCNTCATCAAGTACNACTTTGGCCACTTCAGCGGGTGCCAANGCATTCACNACAAAGGTTGCGGGATCCTGGGACCACGGAATTATGTCAATTTTCTCGCCCTGCAGCTCAGCCACTACTGCTTGCACTCGGCTACCTCTCATGCCAACGCAGGCGCCTACCGGATCTATACTACTATCATGCGATATCACNGCTATTTTAGCGCGACTTCCNGGATCACGAGCAACAGACCGGATTTCAATAATCCCATCATAAATTTCCGGCACCTCTTGAGCAAATAACTTGGCCATGAATTGAGGGTGCGTACGTGACATGAAGATTTGTGGGCCCCGCTGCTCTCTCCGCACGTCATAGATGTAACCCCGGACCCTATCGCCGCGCCTGTATTTTTCCCTCGGCAACAGCTCTTCGCGACGTATTACNGCCTCACCCCGGCCTAGGTCGACGGTAACGTTGCCGAAGTCTTCACGTTTAACGAGACCATTAACAATTTCCTCAACCCTGTTCTTATACTCCTCGAATTGTTGTTCACGTTCCGCNTCTCTCACGCGTTGAACAATNACTTGTTTCGCAGTTTGNGCCGCGATCCGCCCAAAATCAATCGGGGGNAGCGGGTCAANCAAAAAATCGCCCAATCTTAGGTCAGACTGCCGACGTTGAGCCTCAGCTAACGTCAGTTGAGTGGACTCGTTTTCGATCTCTTCTGCAACCTCCATGTAACGTGCAAGCCTTATTTCTCCGCTTTTCCGGTCGATCTCCGCACGAATATCGTTTTCTTGACCGTACTTTGATCGTCCTGCTTTCTGAATAGCCTGCTCCATCGCTTCGAGCACCTCTTCGCGCTCTATGCCTTTTTCTCTTGCCACCGTATCCGCTACATTCAGTAACTCGGCTCTTGGCATTGGCGTCGCGCCTANAGTCTCCATTTCTANATCCCTTTTGTTCAAGCCCTAATGTAAGCNAATTCCTGCANTTTGCTTTTTGTGCTCCTCAATTAAGTCGTCAGATAGNAGCAAACTTGCTGCAGCTATATTGGAAATAGGTAACTCTTCCTCACCTTGCTCAGTCTNTATACTAACTATTCCCCTGTNACAACCGACTAACNGACCACGGAAACGTTTGCGGCCTCGTATGGTTTTCTCNAATTCNACTTTGNCANCGAATCCTAAAAATCTCNGGAAATCNCGCTCTTTCACAAGAGGACGGGCGATACCGGGCGAGCTTATCTCAAGGTTGTAGTTGCCACTGATGGGNTCCTCCACATCGAGAACNGCTGAAAGTTGACGACTCACGATCGCACAATCTTCTAAAGAAACAGGCGTTTCGTCGGAACGATCTATCATGATTTGTACTATTCTCTTTCCAAAGCCACCCATTAGCCTCACGCGAACTATCTCATAGCCTAAGTTACTTAAGCTGGGTTCTGCCAAGGCTTGTAGTTGTTTTTCTATAGACACCGTATTTTATTATCCTATAACCTAGAGCATATTGTAGCTTTTCTCGAGTGGTGCATGAAAAAGGGCGGGAACGAGCCCACCCAACACTTACCTGNATTTTTAACATGCGACTTTAANATACAANATNNNATNACGCATGNNTANTNNTANTNTATATGCCCTTTTTTCTTTTTCCACAAGTTTAATAGTAANANGGTTGACGCCTNGTNAATTTAATGTCGNCGNNGAAATGTCAAGTANACNCAGGAAACCCCCNAGGAAAGAGCNTTACTTTCATANCGTGTNTTGGTTGACTCTTCGAAACGAAANCGCCAATCATCNGGGCCGTCGGCGAGCCAATCGAAATCGGAGTGTTTACACAGCCGCTGNAGCGTCCAACGAACATAGCCNNTATGNTCACTTGCAAAATGAAAAACACCCCCGGGACGTAAAAGCCGGGATANTTGGTCTAAGTTTTCCGAACATATAAGTCGTCTCCNATGGTGGCGTTTCTTAGGCCATGGNTCAGGNAACANCAAATAGATTTGATCAACAGTCGCTGAAGGCAAATNTGGTAGCAANAGTCGCGCATCGTTAGGAAAAATTCTTAAATTTTTCGGNCGGAACTGTATATTTCTGGACTGAGTCNTAGCAAGCAATGCTGCCACGCCATTNACGAATGGTTCGCAACCNATAAAACCTACCTCNGGCCTTTTAACAACCATGTCTGCTAGGTGCTCTCCAGCACCAAAGCCAATCTCCAAACAAAGTTTTTTTATTGACGGGTCAAAGATCTCATTAATNGTGGCCGCAGCTTNACAAGTAATTTCCATTTCNGGCAGCACATTCGAGATAAGCTCTCTACGTGCATTACTTAATGGACGACCAANGCGGCGACCAAAAAAACGGTGCGTGCTGCTTGNCCTCATNANAACACCCTCAGATAGCGATTAACTCAGAGCAGCCTTCAAGTCATCAGCCAAATCTGTGCGCTCCCAGGAGAACCCACCTTCTGNATCCGGCGCGCGGCCAAAATGCCCNTAAGCCGATGTTCTAGCATAGATNGGACGGCTCAATTCAAGGCGCTCCCGAATACCACGCGGACTCAAATCGATNACTTCAGAGATTGCCGCGGACAGCTTTCCCTCATCAACCTTTGAGGTTCCTAGTGTATCAACNTAGACACCCANCGGCTTTGCAACCCCTATTGCATACGCAACCTGTATAACGCATTTGTCAGCCAACTCTGCAGCAACAACATTTTTTGCAACATATCTAGCNCCNTATGCAGCTGAACGATCTACCTTAGAGGGATCTTTGCCAGAAAATGCACCNCCTCCNTGAGGGGCAGCCCCACCGTATGTGTCAACGATGATTTTACGCCCGGTTANCCCCGCATCACTGTCGGGACCACCAATTACGAANCGGCCGGTTGGGTTTACATAAAACTCNTCATCACTACACATCCAGCCACTGGGAAGACATTCTTCCACANAAGGACGAACGATTTCTNTGACNTCATCTTGGCTCAAACCCTCATCATGCTGNGTGGAAACGACCACTGAACTGCANCCCGTCGGNCTTCCATTCTCATACNTNACNGTCAGCTGGCTTTTAGAGTCGGGACCNAGACCAGAAATTTTTCCGGCATGACGTGCTTCAGCCATATGGCGCAAAATCTGATGACAATATTGAATTGGNGCTGGCATGANTTCTGGGGTCTCGCGACAAGCATAACCAAACATTAAACCTTGATCGCCTGCGCCCTCATCCTTATTACCCGAGGCATCCACGCCCATTGCAATGTCCGTGGACTGGCTATGGATCAAACATTGAACATCCATTTCTNTCCAGTGAAAATTATGCTGCTCATACCCAATTTCCCGNACTGCCTTTCGCGCCAACTCAACCATCTGTTCAGGCTCTATATCTCGTGGGGACCGGACTTCTCCCGCTAGCACTACTTGGTTAGTAGTTACTAGAGTTTCCACGCCCGTGCGGATTTTTTCGCCTTGATCNAAAAACAGGTCTACTATTTCGTCAGATATTCGATCACAGATTTTGTCTGGATGCCCTTCAGAAACNGACTCGCTGGTAAACAGATAATCACNTTGTGGCACACTCATACCCCTTTTCAACNTTTCAATATCTATGACGCTGGAGTACCCAACTTGTCATTGCTAAAGTTGNGCCCACATCACAGTGTTTGGGTTGTGACAATGTTTGGNCTAACCGTCAAGACGCTGTTGCATNTATAGCAAAGTACANTGNAAAGNTTANGGAGTACTTCCTATAGTTTTTGCCGACCTTACACCTCAAATGCGCTAAACCTTTTCGGACACGATCTNAAAGGNTNTTGTGACCTCGTATNATCCAANAAAAGATGGCCTGCAGCATAACGCCGNNTTTTNANTTGATAATACACNTCAGAGATTTTTGAAATCTTCACCTTCAAAGCCCGCNAAGCCGATGTGTCCNCAATTTTNAAGATGCTTTGTNAACATAATTTCACGCAATTCGACTTANGNCCATTTCTTNTTTGCTTTAATCGTGGGATGNGGAGATNTCCTTTTTACGCCCTTTCTCATNNAAAAAGCTAGGAAGCNCAAGGATGCAANTATNATTGTTGANATTTGTGNNTTTTGCGCCCAAAAAGAATAAATTCTAGATGAATTTGGAAGCCGCGTGTCCAAAACCCCNGTCTTATCGAGCTCGATCCGAGACCACTCACGCCCATAACCATCGAAAACTGCNGAAATTCCCGTGCTGGCTGCACGAACAACTGTTANNCCCTCCTCAGCAGCTCTAATTCTGGCGATAGAAAGGTGTTGATATGGGCCAGANGAATTTCCATACCAGGCATCATTGGTTAGNACTAANATCCAAGCCGGCCTTTGATCTACAGGNGTAACTGNCCCAGGAAAAATTATCTCATANCAGATCANNGGACTAACAGGCGGAAGNGACCCCAAACGCCAGATNCTTGGTCCTGGCCCAGCACTATAATCGAGGCGCCCTTCTGTNATCTTTTTAAGAGATAGCCATTTCTTTCCCGGAACATACTCTCCGAAAGGTACNAGATGNCTTTTATCATATTTTGCAAGAATTTTAGCNTTATCGTCGAGTGCGATAATTGAATTCCATATCTTCTTNTCNNANCCTACCTGACGACGTATCATTCCCGTTATCAATGCTCCTTTTCTGGGAGCAATTGCTGAGGCGGCAACACGCGCGCCATCATTGTTNTCAAGCGGGAAAGGACTAGCAGTTTCNGGCCATATTACGTAATTTATCCAGTCTGGTCGGTCACGGTTNCTNAGAANTATATATTTCNTAAAATTTCGCACAAGGTACCTTCGATCCCATTTTTCCTTTTGTGGGATACCTCCNTGCACCAAGCGTATACCGACACCCTCTACCCAATCAGCACCAACAACNGGCGCCTGCGCTAAACGTATTGCTCCATAGNTNGCAAAACTAANGGGCAACATCAGAGCAACTGCAAAAATCGCTAATGTGGCCTTTGACCGCTCCTGCGCTAAAACCGATAACAAAAATCCTGAAAGGAGTGCAANAAACGTCATGCCGTATATGCCAACTAACGACACACCCTGCAGCAAAGTATCATGACTAGCCCATGCCTGACCGAGCAAATTCCAAGGGAATCCAGTTAGAAAGTTACCACGGANCCATTCAGCAAAACCAAGTGAAGTTGTTAAGATCAACGCACGCGAGAAATGATCGTTTCCAAACCTNACAGGCAATACGGATAGACCGAAGAAAAGCGAGAGGAATGCAGGCAGACCAACCGATGCAAGAGGAATNAACCAGGCGTTTTTACCTGCATCGACTAACATCGCNCTACCGATCCAATAAAGACCAGAGACGAAATAGCCAANCCCAAACCACCANCCTGTAGCAAAAAGGCACCATGGCCTAACCTTGCCAGACACTGACCAAATCAAAACGGGCAGCGCCNCATAAAAAGCGGGAAGGAACTCAAAAGGAGGGAGCGAAAGGGTGACAGAAATNCCNATGAGAAATGCGGTGCCGTAACGCACCAAACCTCTTGAATCACCTAGATAGGCTGCAAATCGACTAATNTTAGCAGNAAACCGTTGTTTGGCATTACAGTCATTCATCACTCAGGAAACGTGCCCCAAGNTTGCTTANTTTGATCCGACGGATGCGCCTAGGGTCTGCTTCGCGAACCTCNAACTCAATCCCCGAACTNNCGTGTCTAATAATCTCACCGCGAACTGGNACCCGCCCNGCAATTCTGAAGACAAGCCCACCTAAAGTATCAACGTCATCCTCNCTATCTTCAAATGTAAGNAATTCNCCAACCCTGCCCTCAAANTCTTCCAGNGTAACTCGAGCATCAGCCAAGACCGATTTGTCATCGAGCGCCCTAAGTTTAGGGCCCTGGTCAACATCGTGTTCATCCTCNATTTTTCCTACAATNTGCTCAACAAGGTCCTCAATGGTNGCCAACCCGTCAATTCCCCCGTATTCATCTACAACCAAGGCCATGTGCGTGCGAGCTACCCTCATCTGCAGTAACAAGTCGAGCACGCGAATGNTTGGAGCAACAAACAGCACCGAGCGAACGATATCGCTGAGCTTNGTGTTTTNTTCACCGTTAGTGGCNGCCAGAACGTCCTTGATATGCACCATACCAATCGCATCATCGAGGGTATTACGATACACCGGCAACCGGGAATGTACTTCAGCCGACATCAAGCCAACAATTTCATNGAGTGGCGTATGTCGCTCAACCGCTGTAATGTCAGCACGCGGAACCATCACATCGTTAACCGTCAACTCTCCNATGGTGAGNACTTTTTCAAGCAATGCACGTTCACGATCATCAATCGGCAACTCACGTTCTTCATGCTGTTCGATCAGTTCTTCAAACGTTTCGCGTATATTCGAGCCATTCCGGCNGTTCCTTATGGAACGAACCCAGCGCCATATCCTNCCAAAAAAACCTNTTTCACAGTCGGACCCAGAGTGTGNNTTTCCATCCACATTTGATATGTTTTTACCAGTCATAAATGNCCGTCNATCCAATTGATATAAGGATCGCCAATCCCGCCCTCGGCTAATATGGAAATTTCAAGCGCTCTCATTTCATCTGCTTCAGCCCTGCTTTTATGATCATATCCAGCCAAGTGGAGAACTCCGTGAACAACAAGATGACACATATGATCAGAAAAAGACTTTCCGTGTACAGTTGCCTCTCGCGCAATAACACCGCNACCAAGTACAATATCACCCACCAAAACCGGCGCACCACCCGCACTTAGCGTNNCATCATTATCACAGACAAACGAAAGTACATTTGTTGCCCGGTCAATGTCGCGATAGCGCTTATTCAACNNGCGTATTTGTNCATCATCAGTGATCAANAGACTTATTTCTGCTNTAGAAATAGTGTANTTTACGCTNGTCCATGCTCGGCGAGCGACTGACGAAAGCTCTGCTATAACTTGTTCCGANAGTGTTTTCCCCGNCATTTGANCTACGCTAATATCGACAACAAGGTTATNAGTCATCTTCTAAATTCATNTTCAAATTCGNCTCACGCTTGGCATAAGCCCTTACAACGCCTGCAACTAGTGGATGACGAACCACATCAGCATCAGAAAANTCAACAAAACTAGCTTTATCAAANTGCTTTAGCGTCTCGACCGCATCGGATAATCCCGACGGTAGACGAGAAGGCAGNTCTACTTGGCTAAGATCACCTGTTATTACCATACGGCTATTTTCACCGAGCCGTGTAAGGAACATCTTCATTTGAATTGGTGANGTGTTTTGCGCTTCATCAAGAATAACNAAAGCGTCAGATAGTGTNCGTCCCCGCATGAAGGCCAAGGGTGCTATCTCAATGTCACCATTCTCGATACGCTTAATGATTTGATCCGAGGGCATCGTATCATGAAGTGCATCATATATTGGTCGCAAATAGGGATCGACCTTGTCACGCATATCACCGGGCAAAAACCCNAGGTGCTCNCCGGCCTCCACTGCCGGCCGAGACAGAACTATCCGTTTTACCTCCCCTCTCAAAAGACGTTCCACAGCGAAACAAACGGCTAAATAAGTTTTACCGGTGCCAGCGGGGCCGAGCCCAAAAACNAACTCATATTTCGTCATCGCCTTGATGTAATGAGCCTGAAGCGGCGAACGCGGAGTNANACGTCGTCGTCTAGTNATTATGGAAGGGCCTTCCGTGCCCNTTTGAAACTCNGGATGACGGGCCATACGTANGGCTGCGTCTACCTCNGCNATACCGACATGCTCACCNCGCTGCAAAAATTTGTAAAGCTGATTCAATGTTTCACAAGCAGTCCTCACTGCATCAGNTTTTCCAGTTACGGCTACCCGGNTTCCTTTGCTAATNAGCGTGACACGAAGTTCTTCTTCAATCCGCGCCAAATGCCTATCATATTCACCAAAAAGCGAGACAAGTAGTTTATTATCGTCAAAATAGAGTTGGCGAGCACTCTNTGAAGCTGNGCGAGNACTTTCGCTCAAAGAGNTGTCCCCGCTNCNNCTNCCGTACTACTCATANATCTCTTTTCCAATGCTACCTTGCCTGAAAGGCTATTTGTCATAACTCCCGCGATGTGAACCTCTGCAATTTTACCCAAAAAGCTGTCCGGGGCATNGGCGTGTACCGGGTGCATATATGGCGATCGCCCGCAAATTTGCCCNANTTGTTTNCCCTGTCTTTCGAATAGGACCTTGAGCTTTTTTCCTTTTTGCGCCGAGAGGAAAGCATCCTGCTGTGCACGCAACAATTGCTGCAAGCCGGCAAGGCGCTCCGCCGCCACNCTATCCTCAACCTGACCAACAATGTCCGCGGCTGGCGTGCCAGGCCTNGCACTATACTTAAATGAATAAGCCTGCGCGTATCCAACTTCATTNACCATTTTTATCGTTCTAGCGAAGTCTNTATCCTCTTCGCCGGGGAAGCCAACGATAAAGTCTGAGGAAAGAGCGATNTCCGGACGTGCTTTACGCAGCTTTTCTACTGTGTAGTANTAGTCTTTGGCATTATGGCGCCTATTCATTGCTGCGAGTATTTTATCGGAGCCAGATTGCACTGGTAAATGAAGNAAAGGCATAAGCTGGGGTACTGCCCGATGAGCATNTATTAACTCATCATCAACATCCTTAGGGTGACTTGTCGTATAACGAATACGATCAATACCCTCGATCTCGGCCAGGTAACAAATCAATCTACCNAGCTTCCATTCTCCCCCAGAAGGGGATTCTCCGTGCCAAGCATTNACATTCTGGCCTAAAAGAGTAATTTCACGNNCACCATCGGCCACTAAACGACGAGCCTCCTTCGCAATTGAAATTGCCGAGCGAGACTGCTCNGCACCCCGGGTGTAAGGAACAACGCAAAAAGTGCAGAACCGGTCACACCCCTCTTGTATTGTGAGAAATTTTGACGGGCCACCNTGTTGCCTCCCCTCAGCGAGATAGTCGAATTTATCNTCGACAGGNAACTCTGTATCNACAATACGTTTACCGCCTGCCATGGCGTTTTNGATCATAAATGGTAATCGGTGATAGGTTTGCGGTCCAAATACAAGATCCACAGTTGGCGCACGTTCAAGTATTCGCTGGCCCTCGGCTTGAGCAACACAACCCGCAACAGCAATCAGTATTTTTGAACCCTGCTCTTTCCTTTTTGTTTTNAACTTTNTAAGGCGCCCNAGCTCTGAATAAACTTTTTCTTCCGCCTTTTCACGAATGTGACANGTGTTCAATATAATTAGATCNGCACTACTCAGATGCTNAGTTTTTGAATAACCTGCAAGCTTCAATAGCTCTACCATCCTATCAGAGTCGTAGACATTCATTTGGCAGCCATAGGTTTTAATAAAAACCGATTTGCCCAAGTTCACCCCCCNACCAGGCATGCACCNCAAATAATTCTTATTATATACCANACGTTCGGNCCNGGGCGCATTATGATCAAGTCACTTCCAAATTTAAAACAAGTTACCGTAAAAGGCTTCATACTATAAAAGTCTTAGACTTCCACATGTAAGATTGTCTTGCAAGCAAACCTTATCATAAATTANTTGCAAAGAAGAGCCGCGCACANAGCAACCAGCGCGTCAACTANANTCTCCCCGANAGCGCATCTGAAAGGCCGTTCGACACTCTCTGTTCACAATGTTCTGACAGTTCCTTACGCGAGCCAAAATTCGTCAAACGGACAGGAGGATGAAAAATAATATCCACACCAAGACGCCCAGAACCCAAAAGTGACCAAAAGTGGTTAAACATAACCATATCGCCATACCAAGCGAACAGAGGGCGCAGGCGACGACCCAGCGCTATGCCATTAAGTCTAGTGTAAGCAATAGTGATTGGTTGTACTGCAACACCCTGACCGTTCAGGGTCCAGTCAGCAGCACTAAAAAGAGCGCTCTTAAATTGTCGTGTGAATGTTCCGTTGTTACTGGTTCCCTCAGGGAACAGAATTAGGCTGTCTCTTTCATCCAACCGTTTGTAGAGCTGTTTTTGTTGTAGCAGTGCTTTCCGCCAGTCCCGATCTATAAAGATCGTTCGCTGAAGGCTGCATAAAAGCCCAAACATTGGCCAACTTTTAATTTCGGATTTAGCAATAAAGGTTGCATCAATTAGAGAACCTAAAGCGGGAATATCAAGATACGATGTGTGATTGGCAACAAAAAAAGTTGGTGATTCCGATGAGATGCTTCCATGGTAGCGCACTCTCATCCCTATTGCCCAACGACATAACTTGTGCCAAGTGTGACCCAACTTATAACCCGAGCGAAAACCGATTATTCGCAATGGCCCTTGAACTAATACAATAATAGCAAAGATGAGCAATAAACTTGCCGATCGCCGTAGCGCAAGAAGATGGGACGTTGCCATAAATACCTTTTCCTTCTCGTCTATATCGCCTGAAAATTAGAGCCACGACGTTCGAAATATCGAGCATATTTCTCTTTAATAAGTTTGGTCTGAACAACAATACAAACATCCGTTGTCTGAAATTGCTCGTCAATAACTGCCCCATCACCCACAAATCCCCCTATCCTGAGGTAACCTTTGATCAGCGGTGGCACCGATTTGAGGCCTCTCTTTTGATCAATCTCTCCAATCAGACTCTGGTTCATTTCTATATGCCGTTGAGGTAGGGCGCGGGGTCGTATTTCTTCGGGTGCCAGATGATAGTGATAAAGATATGACAGTGGAATTTTGAGAGTAGTCGGGTCACAACTAGGAATACTTCCACACCCGAACAAAAATCGGATATCATGGGCAACACAGTAAGCCGTAATCCCTTCCCACAAAAGGTTGATTACCCGCCTGTCACGATAATCTGCATTGACACAAGATCTGCCCAGCTCAAGAATTTCGTCGGGCAATCTGGTTAAGACGTTGATGTCGTATTCACTTGCCGAATAGAAGCCCCCGCATGATTCTGCAGCACTTCGGCGAATTAGACGATAAGTTCCAACAACCGCTTCAGGACCCCGCCCTAATTCACTATCAAATACTAATAAGTGATCAGCAAAGTTATCATATTTGTCAAAGTCCCGCTTCCGGATAGCCATTTCCGTTGTAGGGCGTGCTTGCATTTCTTCATAGAAAATCCGGTAACGAAGCGCGAGTGCAGCATTTATTTCCCCCATATCGCGTGCTAATCGGACCGAAAGACTTCCCTTTACGATCTCAAAATCAGAAGGACAACTCTCGTGAGTTGCAGAGGAAGCATTAAAAGTGGACTGGGGAATGAATTGGGTCATCTTACAACGGTAATTTCAAACTACCTCAGCGTAGGCTATTTAATATTACAATTTAATGGAAGACTTTGCCTAATACCCTCTATTTTTATTTTTTAACTTTAAGCGGCCTCGCATACAATTCTAAGCGATGATCGACGAGCTCATAGCCCAGAGATTTAGCAAGTTTCTCGCGAAGTTTTTCCATGGCAGCATCATAAAAACAAAACACCTCACCACTTTCCACATCAATTAGGTGATCGTGATGATCATCTGAAGACTCCTCGTAACGTGCCTTGCCATC
>PBCW01000017.1 GCA_002718015.1 Rhodospirillaceae bacterium | reverse complement strand
GCCCTGCGCTGAAAGGGTAATTTTTACCACAACAGGTTCTGAGTCTACCTACTACGCTATGCGGTTAGCACGTGCACACACTGGGCGGGATCTCATATTAAAATTCGAGGGTGGATACCACGGCAACCATGATTATTCAAATCTAAGTGTGGCGCCAAAGGCGGCGTCTAATTATCCGGGAGGACAGCCGGATGCCCTTGGAATTCCCAGGGGTGTGCAGGAGACAATAATAGTCGCCCCATTCAATGATATTGATGCTGCGGCACGAATAATAAAAGAGCATAAGGACCAGTTAGCGGCTGTAATGCTGGAACCGGTGCAGCGAGTAATTTTTCCTCGGAGCGGGTTTTTAACAGGCCTAAAAAATCTTTGTGATGAGGCTAATGTGCTTCTTATTTTTGATGAAGTGGTTACAGGCTTTCGGCTTGCTTACGGCGGTGCACAGGAGGCTTATGGGGTAACACCAGACATTGCTTGTTATGGCAAGGTGATGGGCGGTGGCATGGCGCTCGGTGCGGTGGCAGGGCGGGAGGATATTTTGCTCAATGGGAACCCCGGTGTCACGGGAGATAGCAAGGGCATAGCCATAAGTGGCACGCTTCACGGAAATCCATTAAGTGCGGCAGCAGGATTAGCTTGTTTGCAGACATTGCGGGATCTCAACCCGTACGACGATCTGCGCGCAAAGGGGGATGCCCTGCGCTCGGCATTTCAAGAGGTTTTGGATCAGCATGGACTTGGAATAAGAGTGATAGGAAGTGGTTCTTGGTGGCAGTTTTTTTCAGGGTGCCATGAGCCAGTTGACTATGCGGATTTTTTAGCATCTGACATGTCAAAGACAGAATTGCTAGATCTTGCGTTTAGCCGTGAAGGAGTATTTGTCATCCCAAATACGAGGCGTTTCATTTCTGCGGCCCACACAAATGAAGATTTACAGGAAAGTGTTGTAGCTCTAGATGCAGCTTGTAGGGCGATTACATGCGGGTAAAGTAATGGAGTAAAGAAATGATTGTGGTTAAGGCAAAATAATCGCATCGGTCAGGAAAAGGTTAGTAGCTGCGGGTTCTAGTAAAATTCTCGACCCGATACGGGGATCTGTTAGCGGATCTGTTGAAATCCTTACTTGACTTACACTTTGATAGGCAAAACAATAGAGATCTGCGGCAAATTCATCAGCCTAAGGGAGGGTTGCCGGTGGATTTTATCGAGGACAAACGGACTGGTAAAAAAAAAAGTCAGTATCATCGGTGTATTCATCTTTTGCCATGATGGCGAAGGGCCTGCCCGCGGTAGTTTTAGGGAGGCATAAATATGTCTTTACGTAAGATTATGGCCGCCGCCGCTTTGGGCGGAGGCCTCGCTATGGCACCAATTGCGGTGTCAGCTGCTGACTTCAGCGGCAAAACCGTAACAATTATCGTTCCTTTTAAAGAAGGTGGCGGTGCAAGCCGTTACGGTCGTACCTGGCAACCATTTCTACAACAATATCTGCCAGGAAATCCCAAGGTTGTTGTTCTCAACAAGCCAGGCGGTAGCTCAATCCTTGGTGCGAACTATTTCCAGAAGCAAAAAGGTGACGGTCTTACTCTTCTAACCGTCTCGACATCGACTTTGACCAGCTTTCTTTTTGGTGGGAACAAAGTCAAATATGATCCTAATAGCTGGAAGATAGTTGTCGCGAACCCATTAGGGACTGCATTCTATGCCCGGTCAGACCAGACTGGGATCAAGAATAAAGGTGCTAAGGCTGATGTAATGGCTCTCCGGAAGGCGAACCTTGTTTTCGGTGCCAAAAACAAAACCTCGGCTGAACTTCGTGCCTTTTTGGCCTTTGATCTTCTTGGATATTTCCCTAAGCCAGTTTTTGGTCTTTCGACAGGTAAACAGCGCAAGGCAATATTGCGCGGTGAGCTTAACATCAACTATGACAGTGCCGCCAAATACAACAAATCTGTCACGAAGTGGGTCAAGAAGGGCACCGTTACACCTCTCATGAACCTTGGCCTACTTTTGCCGTCAGGCGAAGTTGTTAAAGATCCATATCTAGGTGATGAAACACCAAGTGTGGCTGAAGCGTACGAAGCTGTTAATGGTAAAAAGCCATCTGGTGTTCATTGGGAAGTTATGAAGAACTTTATCGCAATGGGTGTCAGTGCGTCTAAATCAATGGCTCTGCCGGGAGATGCACCGAAGGATGTCTACGACACTTATGTTGCTACCTTTAAGAAAATCTATAAGGACCCAAAGTTCTTAGATTTCATAAAAAAGGACATGGGTAAATATCCACATTCATTTGGTGGAGATGCTCAGAACATCATTAAGTTTGCGACTAGTATGAGTCCCGAGGGTAAGAAGTGGATGAATGCTTGGTTGGTGAAAAAATTCGGTAAATAAACTGATAATGGGGACCGGTCTATTTCAGTTTAGGGCCGGTCCCACCTTTTTATAGATTTCGTTTACACATCCAGATGCCGTTGAATTAAAGATAGGAAGTCGTTTTCAGTAAGTCGCTAATTGGGAGGGTGGTCCGATTTCAATAGAGCAAGCCGCGCTAGCAGCGTTATCGCAGATATTTACTTTTAGTCACGTTGCAGCCCTAGCAGGGGGCGTATTTTTAGGTTTATCGGTGGGTATCCTACCCGGTCTTGGGGGAACTGCGGGACTATCTCTTATTCTACCATTTTTGTTCGGCGTTGAACCCTCCTTAGCGCTTGCCATGATGATTGGCCTTCAATCAGTGACAGCAACATCCGATACATTTCCCTCGGTGTTGATGGGCATTCCAGGCACTGCTAGTTCTCAAGCAACAGTNATGGACGGCTTCCCAATGTCGAAGCGNGGTGAAGCGGCAAGAGCGCTGTCGGCAGCATTTATTTCATCGATGTTTGGTGGGATATTCGGTGCAATAGTCCTCTCAGTTGCTGTTTTCTTTGCAATCCCACTGATACTTGCCATGGGCTTCTCTGAGCAATTGATGCTCATCGTGCTCGCCCTTACCATGATAGGCATGCTTACCGGGACTAGTGTAATGAAAGGTCTTGCTGCATGCGTTCTTGGTCTTGCTCTTGCAGTTTTAGGGCCTGCACCAATGACCGCCGAAACTAGATTAGGGTTTCTAGACTTTGGCAGTGGCTATCTTCTTGATACTGTAAAATTGGTGGTGGTCGGCCTCGCCATGTTTGCACTCCCCGAGATTGTGGACTTGTTGCGGCGGAATTTGACCATTTCCAAAAGCGGAGTGCTTGGGTCTAAGGGAGGCTGGTTTCGTGGTGTCAAAGACTGGCTCCAGAATTGGTGGTTGTCATTGCGCTGTGCAGCTATTGGCTGTCTGGTAGGTGCGTTGCCGGGTCTTGGTGGTTCGGTTATTGATTGGATTGCTTACGGCCACGCCATTCAATCCACAGATCGTAAGGATGATTATGGCACGGGTGACGTGCGCGGTGTTATTGCTCCAGAGTCTGCCAACAATGCGAAAGAGGGTGGAGCACTTGTGCCTACGCTCTTATTCGGGATCCCTGGATCTGGCTCCATGGCGATACTGCTTGGTGGTTTCGTCCTGATAGGAATTGAGCCGGGCGTTGAGATGGTCACTGAACAGCTTGATCTTGTTTATGTTATGATCTGGTCCGTTGGTCTTGCAAATGTGATTGGAGCGGGAACGTGCGTGTTTTTCGCGAACCAAATCGCGAAGCTTACGACAATTCGTTATTCGTTGGTCGCACCCTTTATGTTTGGTTTAATATTCTTTGCTGCTTTCCAAGCGACACGGCATTGGGGCGACTTGGTACTATTGATGGTGTTAGGCACACTCGGCGTCTACATGAAACGGTTTGGATGGCCACGGCCAGCTTTGCTAATAGGTTTTGTACTTGCTGATAAGGTGGAGAAAGGGGTTTATTTAACCTATACGGTGCACGGAGTTAACATGTTTACGAAGCCGATTGTGATTGTTTTGATTGTGTTAACCATAGCTTCTATTATTGCCGCAGCGCGGTTTAAGCCTAAAACACCAAATATGACCGAAACCAGCCCCCACACGCATTTGCAGAAAAGTCCACAACTTATTTTTTATTGGATATTGATGATCTGTCTGACTGTTATGTTTGTTGATGGCTTGCAAAGACCTGAGCTAACAAAGCTGTTTCCCGTCTTCACATTCTGGTTGGCAATGATATTCATGGTCCCATTAGGCTTTAAACTTCATCGAGCCAAACAACCCAGCAAAGATCTATACGACAATGAAAGAGATTCGCCGCCTGAAACGGATGGCTTCGTTTCCCGTTCTGCGGAACACTATCTTACGTGGTTATTAGGAATGCTGGCTGTTTCCGCTGTATTCGGCTTTGAGATTGGAGTGGGACTTTTCATTTACTCTTTTGTGAGAGTAAAGGCTGAGTTGTCCCATGCAAAGAGTATCCTTTGCGGGTTAGTATTTGTCGCATTCCTTGGCTTATTGGCGAATTATCTAACGCTTGAGTATCCGAAAGGCTTTATCCAGAATTACCTATTCAATTATGGGCTGGACTCTCTCTGGCGGGGTTAATTAGGTTTTGTTTTCTTAGAAGGGCCATGTCCCGCCGGTGCATTTGTAATTGGTTTCGGGCCAGGGCTCCTGCTATACAGGTCGCGTAATTTTGAACGTGGTCAAACAATGTAAAAAAGGTGTCCCGGAATGTCCATCGAAGAAGCGGTAATCACTGCGTTTGCTAGGTTATTTACTCTGGGGCATTTACTTGCTCTTTGCGGGGGGGTTTTCCTCGGGCTTGTAGTCGGCATACTGCCAGGCCTTGGTGGTGTTGCTGGTTTGTCACTTATTCTACCTTTTCTTTTTGGGGCCGATCCATCTATCGCGCTAGCAATGATGATAGGCCTGCAATCTGTTACCGCAACCTCAGATACATTTCCGTCGGTGCTGATGGGCATACCAGGCACCTCAAGTTCACAGGCTACCGTCATGGATGGTTTCCCTATGTCAAAAAAGGGCGAGGCGGCACGCGCCCTTTCGGCGGCTTTTGTATCGTCGATGTATGGTGGTATCTTTGGAGCGTTGGTATTATCGGTGGCTGTTTTTTATGCCATACCCTTGATCCTAGCGATGGGATTCTCCGAACAATTGATGCTAATTGTTTTGGCGCTCACCATGATTGGTATGCTCACAGGTGACAACGCCTGGAAAGGGCTTTTCGCATGCGTGATGGGTTTTATGGTAAAAATTATAGGTCCGGCGCCCATGACGGCAGAGCTGCGGCTTGATTTTCTTGATCTTGATACCGGGTATTTTCTCGATAATGTGAAGTTAGTAATCGTTGGTCTTGGCATGTTTGCAATGCCTGAGATAATCGATTTATTACGCAGGAGCCAGACTATCTCGAAGTCCGGTGACCTGAGGGCACAAGGTGGATGGGTGCAGGGTGTCAAAGATTGGGCACAAAATTGGTGGCTCTCAACTCGTTGCTGTGTGATTGGTTGCATAGTTGGAGCAATGCCGGGTCTAGGCGGTTCGGTAGTCGATTGGATTGCGTATGGTCATGCTATACAAACAACCGACCGTAAAGACGATTACGGCACCGGCGATGTTCGTGGCGTGATTGCACCAGAATCAGCAAATAATGCCAAGGAAGGTGGAGCGTTGGTGCCAACACTGTTATTCGGCATTCCAGGCTCTGGGAGTATGGCCATCTTGATAGGTGGTTTCGTTCTGATAGGCATTGAGCCCGGTGTAGAAATGGTAACGGAGCAGCTTGATCTGGTGTACGTGATGATCTGGTCCGTGGCGCTCGCTAACGTCTTTGGTGCTGGCTTCTGTGTATTTTTTGCAAACCAAATAGCGTTGTTGACGACTATTCGTTATTCCTTAATTGCGCCATTCATGATGGGCTTGATTTATTTTGCTGCGTTTCAGGCAACCCGTCATTGGGGTGATCTTCTAATGTTATTTATCGTAGGCACTCTTGGTGTTTACATGAAGCGTTTTGGTTGGCCGCGCCCTGCTTTACTGATTGGCTTTGTATTATCGAAGCAGGTTGAACAGGGTGTTTACGAGACATACACCGTCTACGGGTTTTCCTTCTTCGAACGACCAATCGTGATTGTTATGGTCATCCTGATACTGCTCTCGGTATTAGCTTGCATCAGATATAAGCCTCGCCCGGTAAATCTTACAGAAGACGGTCCGTATACCCATAAAAATAAAGCGCCACAGTTAGTATTTTATGGTGTTTTGGTGGCGTGGGTCATAATGATGTTTGTAAATAGTTTATATAAAGAAGANTTAACGCGCTTTTATCCTCAATTTGTAACTTTTTTAGCATTGGTATTGCTGCTGCCCCTGGGCTTACAAATAGCCTTCGGTAAAAAGCCAGCAACACATTTCTATGACTCTGAACTTGAAGATTTCGGTGGTCACGCAGATAAACGAACGAACGAATATCATCTTCTTTGGCTTGTTGGTATGCTTGCTTTGTGTGCCGTGTTCGGATTTGAGATTGGAGTTGCAGTTTATATATACTTGTTTACCAAGTTGAAGGCTGAGCGGTCTCATTTGGGAGCCTTAATTTGTGCGCTATCATTTACGATTTTCCTGGGTGTTCTCGCGTATTATTTGACGTTAGAATATCCAAAAGGGTTTCTTCAGAATTTCGTAAATATCGGCCTTGATAGGCTTTGGCGCGGCTAATTTATTTCTACCGCGCTAAGTTTTTTAAGGGTGCTTTTAGACAGATTAGCTGTTTACTTTAGCCTGTTGATCGGCGAAGTGTTTTTTTTGACGAATGCATACGGCAAAAGTTAAATATTTTCCGCCATTCCTCATATTTTTTTGTCTTGATGAGCCAATCCTTCTCGAAATCCGAAACCCAACATTAAAACTCCAGTAAGAACCACTATGGCTGTGAGACCATAACCTACACTATAATTAAAGAGGTCAAGGGCAGCTCCCATTGCCAGAGGCCCTATACATGCACCTATGTGCATACCCATATGCGTGTAGCCAAGCGCTGATCCTATCCTTTTGGGTTCGACTGCCTCCACTGTCATGGCCTGTATCAAGGGAGGGTAGGAGGCGATCGTAGCCCCGAGAATAACGGATATACATATTCCAAACCATGCTGGCGCACCCGCATACGAAATTAGGGAGCATGCAGAAAAACATATTACGGCAAGGGAGCATATCACTACGCAGAGTGCCTTTTTCCGGCTGTGTAAGAAGAAATCGCTTGCAAACCCCCAGAAAGGTCGCGCAAAAGCGCTCACTGCCTGGACACCGCTGTAGATGACTCCGGCAGTCTCTTGACCAAAGCTCAGTACTTTCGTGAGAAAGGCCGTTAAAAAAGTAAAGAAATTATACTGTCCGAAATTGAATGCCATTGTGGATAGAACATACCGATTAAATTGTCGATCTGACGCAAGTACTTTGAGTTCACCAAATACGCTTTGCTGTTCTGCTAAGTCCTCGGTTTTGTTTAGGGATGGAGGTAATAAAAAACAAAGCCCGACGCCTACAAACGTTATTGCAGATATTATAAGCATTATAGTCTGCCAATGCAGGTTCCAACCGGATGCCTCAATACTGTGAGACACTGCTAGGCCGCCAAGTAAACCGGCCATGACGCCGCCAAGCGGCACACCGGTTTGCTTAATTCCCATTGCTGTGGCCCGACGATTTGCGGGGAAACATAAAAAGACACCTTTAGAGGTAGCAGGATTAATGGCGGAATATCCCCAGCCCATCATAAAAAGGGAGATGTAAGCCATAAGGATATTTTCTGCAAATGAAACTAAAACCGCCGCTGAGAATAAAATCGCAAAGCCAACTAGAAGGCCATTTCGTACTCCAATACGGTCAATCATATTGCCGTTGGGAACCGAGGATACTGCTTGTCCAATACTATACCAGGTTATAAGTGCTGCAACGGCGGTGTATGGGGCTTGATAGTAAGTTTTAATTATAGGCACCATTACAGTGACGGCAGTTGAATGGACCGTGCCTACAAGGTGAGCCAGAACAAATACAACTAGAGGTAACCTCCAACCAGCTTGGCCGGCATCAGCGTTTTTTAATTGCATATTGCTCAATGATATATTGGCCCCGATATGCGCTATTGAACATCTGGCGGCAAAACTGCTACTTGCTCAAAGGGGTGTCTCTTAGTGATCAGACCACAATTAGAAAAAACATCTAAGGCGCGCTCATATGATGCTGATGATATTTCCACTGAGGGATGCCAATTTCCGAGGCCTTTATAGGCATTGAGACAATCGATTAATGCCGGTTGGCCTATCCCATTGAAGTAGCCATCTTCCATGTGTGCAATATCTTCAGCGGATGTCTCTATGCAATATTTGCGTGCTTTACGATAGGCACTCATGAAAGACCCAGCTTCATCACTAGAAAGCCACTCCGGTGATGCTGCCAGGCTAGAAAAGGCAACGGGGCCAATTACTTCACCAACAGAGGCAACCACATATCCCACATCCTCGGCCTCTAATTGTTGTGGCGTAGGACCCTGAAAATGTGCGTAATCCGCTCGGCCAGCACGAAAGCCAGCTTCCATTGTATCCGTACCTCCCAAGTCAATTACCTCTATGGAGTCAAAGGTTAATCCAGACAGGTGGCAGGCAAAGCGAAACATCGCCATAGGCTGTCCACCATGGTCTACAATCATTTTTTTCCCTTTGAGTTTATCCCATGTAAAACTAGGGTCCGGCTCCCTGGCAACAATGAAAAACCCATCCTTTATGTTGATTTGCGCGAAATGCCGCACTGGTGATTTTTCGCCCTTCTCGAGCGGACCCCAGCTTGCAGAAACTGCTGATTGTGTTACTTCGACGGTGCCATCGGCAATCATGTCAAATACCGACTTCTGTGCATTTGCAATATGATATTCGGGCTCTAAACCCTCTTCCCTTAAAAAACCGCCTGCAATTGTTGCTATTAAAGGGCTATAGAATGCTGAATACCGACTAAACCCTACATTAATTTTTTTCACCATATTCTCCCAAAAACTTAATATAGCGCGATCTAAGGGGCTCACAGAAAATCGCTGTATTTCTCAAAAAAGATCTGTTTAGTTTTTGTCAAAATGGAAATCGCAGACCGATGCGATACCTATTTGTGACAGCTTAGCCTTTCTTTTGGCGACGTGGGATTAATGAGACAAATTAAGTTGCTTTGATTTCAGAGGCCTGCCAATAATTGCAATCTATAAGTTTATAAATTACCTATGCAGTTTACAATAGATTGGCTGTATATGTACCGCTCCACGAGTTTACTACAAGCTGGAAAAATATTAAACAGGCCGGTCACCCTCAACCATCATGCGATAGAGTTTGCGGAATTGTGACATATCATAATCCTTGGTTGCTTGGTGCATTGTTTGGCGATTATCCCAAATCACCATGTCGCCCAAGACCCACTTGTGCCGATAGATAAACTTTTCCTGGCTTGCGAATTCTATAAGTTTCTTTAGTAAGGTCTGGCTCTCTTCAATTTCCATTCCTTCAAATTTCTCAATACGTATAGGATTGACATAAATAGCTTTTTTGCCGGTTTCTGGATGCGTTCGCGCGACAGGATGAGCAACATCCGGTGAGCGGGCCACTTCTTCCTTGGTACGTTTTGGAAGTTTTCTGGGCGCGAAACGGCTGTTATAGGTATGGATTGCTTTAAGTGGGTCAATCATAGATTTCATGGCCTCAGGTAAACACTCATAGGCAGCTTGACAGTTACAAAACATGGTATCCCCGCCTTGGGCAGGGAGAGATACGCCATAAAGGGCAGTAGCCTTTGCTGGGATCTCTTCATTAGAGTGGTCAGTATGCCACGTGTGTCCACGGATCAGAACTTTACCATCACCCGCTTCGTCCCGATCACGATTAGTAACAACACCTATTTCAGGGGTGTCTTCATATAGATACTGTTGCAACAATTGATATTTGGCTTTACCAAAAAGTAGAACCGCATCTCTAAACTGAGGCCGGTTTAGGGTTTGATTGCGAAAAACTAAAACTAGATTCTCGGCAAGTGCCTTATTAAGCATTTCTTTGGTCCCCGCCCCGGCGACTTGAGTTAGATCGATACCTATGACCTCGGCACCAATAGTGTTTGTAAGTTTATTAATCTTAATCTTCATGTTCTTACCTTACTCCGGCTTTACACCCCTGAGAATGATTCGATGCATAAGGCGTTCTTCGCATAAATCATAATTATGTTCAACGCGGTGCATGGTCTGACGATTATCCCAGATGATCACATCTCCTTGTCGCCATCTATGAGCATAAACAAGATTATCTTTGGTGGAGTGGTGTATCAAGCGTTGCAATAGCTCAGAACTTTCATCGGGACCCATTCCTACAAAACGTTTTATTCGAAGGGGATTAAGGTAGATCGACTTGGATCCATTTATATCGTGGGTTCGAACAACTGGATGTACTATGTTTAATTTTCGTTCCTCAGCATCCGATAGTATTTCTGCATTGCGCTCATTTTTTGTCATTACATTCCGGCTCTCCCGATAGGCATGTATTGCCTCTAGTCCGTTGATACGATCTTTAAGTTTGTTCGGTAATGTGTCATAAGCGAGCCTCATGTTCGCAAACCAGGTATCTCCACCCCGTTTTGGAAGTTTAACTCCGTGAAGTAGTGTTGCTTTCGGTGGTTCAGGTTGAAAGGAATGATCTGTATGCCATGCTTTACCTAGTAATTTTGGGTTTCCCGCATCAGTTTTTTCTTGATTTGACACGTAGGATACCATCGGGCAGCCAGGTACTTTATATTGCGAGAGCTTTTGGATTGTCGGCTGCCCAAGCTGTTTGGCGGCTGCAAGAAATTGTTTCGCGTTGAGGTTCTGATTACGAAAGACCAGAATATTGTTTTCAACGAATGCATCATTTACTTTGGTTCTAATTGAGGGACTCAAAGTGCCCTGCAAATCAAGACCTTTCACCTCGGCGCCCAAGTTTTTCGAAAGCTTATATATTTCAAATGTCATTCTTTCTCTCTCCTAAGCCTTCGACGTGATTAAGCTCTTTTCTAAATGATTCTCTTTTAGAGTATCGGTTTTTCGCCCTCAATCATCATCCTGTAAAGAAATCGTTTACCCTCGTAATCACCATTTGCTTTATGGAGGACACTTCGATTATCCCAAATAATAATGTCTCCAGGTTTCCATTTGTGGCGGTATTGAAATTTTTCTTGATCGAGATGGGCATATATTTTGTCAAGCAACTCATCACTCTTTTCTCTGTCCATGTTTAGAATGCACTCTGTTCGCACGGTATTAACGTAAATTGATCTGCGTCCCGTGTCAGGATTAGTTCTGACAAGTGGATGTGTCACATCACCAGGATACCGCTTTTCGTCTTTAGCGGCTCTAATAGCCATTGGTCTTGGGCTACGACTGCTTTGGTAGGCATGTGTTGAGAATTTATTTTCGAGGTTTGTACGTTCTTCCTGACTGAGTGCTTCAAAAGCTGCGGTCGATGACGTAAATTCGGTGTCTCCACCCTTATCTGGGATGTCTATGCCTAGTAATATGGTTGCTTTTGGTGGGACCTCTGCATAAGAGTGATCCGTATGCCAGCTGGTTCCTCGGATAATTCGTTTTCCTGACCCGTGAATATCACGGTCTTCGCTGGATATGTAGGCGAGTTCAGGACAGCCTTGAATGTTCATATCGCTCAGTGTTTGGATTATGGGCACTCCAAATTGTTTGCCGAAAAGAACAAATTCTTGTGGAGAGATATTTTGGTTGCGCAGTAATAATACGGAGTGGTCTACCCACGTCTTATATATTTTCTTTCTAGTATCTTGACTAATTGCCACTCCGGCATCTAAGCCGATGATCTCCGCTCCTACGAATTCACTAAGTTTTCTAATTTCCATTTTTTAATTCTTTGTCTCTGAGAACGAACACCTTTGGCTCTAATTGAATTAAAAATAACAGGTTATTCTCCGGGGGCTTTTTCAAAGTTCGCACTATCACTCGACCATATGAGTTCTTGTCGGTCTAGATTATATCAAAGGACGCCAGATTATTGATTGCCCGGCACATGAAAGCCAGATTAAACTTTTNNTTNGCANATTTTTGTCATGCGAGANACNATCATNNTTTACTTTGTGAACACTTGGTAACGTGCATCGCCGTCCTCAATNATCTGCGCTGGCAACCCTTCCTCCCATTNGAGATACTCGCGCATTGCTTGTTCATTTCCNTGATGACGATCATGAACGAAAAANAAAAAGTCAAGCTGCTCAGAATTTGATGGCTTTTCAGGGGAACTCTTTAATGCACGCCCCTCTTTCCGCCATTTCTCACGTCCCCCACGGAGTATTGCGATAGGCGCCTTAACAACTTCGGAAAGATCCATAGCGAGTAGCCATGCTCTTGTTTCATGCTCGGAATATAAGACAATTTTTTTTCCAGGTNTAATCTTAGGAACGAGGTTATTAATACGTGCACGTGTGCACCATATGGCACCAGGNATATGTTCTGCACGGTAAAGCCAGCTAACATCAGTNTCAACCACTACGGCCNCGCCATTTGCAATGTCGTTTNCCAGNTCCGCAGTGGNGATGGTCGCAAAACTTNGCTTTTTAGNACCACAAAATTTAGGTGTTTCTGATCCCNCGTTGATCGCGTGTGGTAGCACGCCGCCCTCTAATATCCAAACATCCCATCCCATCTGCTTCAACCAATNGGCGGCTGTAATTGCCCGTATATTATTTTCNTCATCGAGTAGGATGAGGCGGGCGCCNAGAGTAGCAATCCATTCATCACACGCTTGGACCAACTGACCACCAGGGGCATGTTTTGACCCGGGCAAATGACCATCCGCAAATTCTTCTGCACTTCTAACATCCAAGAGGAAAAGTGTCCGCTCGGGGTCCCTTTGCCAGCATTTTAAGGTCTCAAAGGAAACTGTCTCAATGTTAAGATCTTTCTTGATTTTATCAGCACGTTGCTTGGCAGTTTTCCTGCCTTCCTCCGATAATTTGCCGTATTTCCGAGTTGCACCATTTTCAAGATCAAAACCCGCTAAGGTCCATCCCATGGTCCCTCCCTTAAGTGCAACAACTCGATTAGGTACTCCAGAGTTTATGAGTGTCTGTGCTCCAATAATTGAGCGTGTGCGTCCAGCACAATTTATCACAATTGTAGTTGCTGGGTTTGGAGCTAAATCATGAACGCGGTAAATTAGTTCAGCGTTTGGCACGCTAATTCCCCCTGGGATGCTCATCCTATTGAATTCTTTCGGTGTTCGGCCATCTAGGATAACGTGGTGTTTGCCGTTATCCTGAATGCCTTTCAACTCTTGGGGTGAGATGTGAGGTGTCTTGGTGTAATGTTCAACCATCTCTCCAAACGCCTTGCATGGCACATTGACTCCCTTAAATAGGGTGTACCCAACTTCAGCCCAACTGGAGATGCCTCCGTTCAGGATCGTTATGTTCGAGTAACCGACTTCTGAGAGACGTGTAGAAGCCTTCTCTGCAATGGCGTTTCCCCCGTCAACTAACACAATACGAGTAGTTTTACGTGGCACTCGTTCGGTGACCCGGGCCTCCAAATGCGAATATGCACATGGATTAGCATAGAGTATATGGCCTTCGCCAAACTCTCCATCTTCGCGCACATCAAGTAATGCTAATTCACCACCATCATGCAGCATCTTTTTAATATCTTCAGGGTTTATTTGAGAAGCCATTTATTTACCTCTCCTCTCCACATCAGCAGCGTCCGTTGCGTCACCGTGAATCCATACAGATATATACCGATTAGCAGGTATATCTCTACCATGTTTAGATTAGCGTATGGACTTAAGCTATAGAGCATAAAGAAACGGTAATTACTCAGGGGATTAATTGGTGCGGTATTTTTGCACGGCGTCCCAATCGAGCTCGATGTCAAACCCTGGTCCTTGAGGTACATCTATCCAGCCGTTACAAATATTCGGCCTATTCATAATCATTTTATCCCAAATCGGATCGCGTTCGGGGTCTGGAAAACAATCCGTGTATAGACCATGCGGAACGGCCGCTAACGCATGAACTGCTAGGTGGGTTTCCTCATGATGCAATAACTTCACTCCAACTGATCCGCACATTGTTGCTGCGCGAAGCCATTCTGTTGGTCCCCCACCATGCGACATATCGAAGTTGACAATATCTACTGCTCCCGAGTCAAGCAAACGTCGCACACCCCAACTCGTCATTTCACTCTGGCCAGCATTAATTGGAATAGAGATACGCTTTCGAAGTTCTGCCATTGAGCAAACATCATCCTGCCATCGTACAGGCTCTTCAAACCATGTAATGTCCAAAGGCTCGACTAGTTCGGCAAATCGAGTTGCTTCATCCACAGTCCAGCCCTGGTTGGCGTCACAGCCGAGAATAAAATTTGGTCCGGCTCCTTCGCGAGCTGAGGCGACGCGTTCATAATCTTCTTCCGGGCTTAAGCCCCCAACTTTAAATTTACAGCCGCCCATTCCCACACTTTTGAGCCATTGCATCTCCTCCCCAAAACTTTCAACCGTCCTTCCTTCTTGGTAGTAGCCCCCGGTTGCGGTGATGGGTATCCGTTGGCGGTGCCCTCCCATCAATTTGTTGACGCTGCAGCCGAGTGCCTTGCCTTTCAAATCCCAAACAGCCGTGTCTACGCAAGCAATTGCCTCCATCAAATATTTTCGGTCACCTTGCGGAGTAGTGATCTTGAACGCATGTTCCCAAACTTTTTCATGACAGATAGGGTCAAGGCCAATAATCAAAGGAGCTATATCCTCCATGACTATTCTTGCTACTTCTGGNCCGCACTTTCGATTATCNCCATTATATACCTCACTGACCAAACCATCNTTNGTATAAATGCGAGTTACGATGGTATTACGGGTTGGTACTGTNTAGGTAGCCCCGGCAAAAGGTTTGGGTAATGGAACCTCTATAGCTATAGCTTCAACTTTATCAATCTTCATAGCAAATCCTCCTAAATTCTATTGATAATTGTAACATCTTGGGCAGTCGGGGCGATAGCCATACGAGTGTGGTTGGCCTAAACTTAGCGACNAAACATAGGAGNGTCATATGGTTGGGAAATCAAAAGTTAATTTGCGGGAGCGTCTAAAGAGTGCGCCATCCGATATTTTTGTCGAGACTTATTTCAGGCACAAAGTAGAAAAAGACCTAGAATATAATTTTGATTCAGAAATGCAGATACATATGGCCCACGGGTTGATGCTGGTAAAACAGGGAATTGTTCCAGCCCGAGACATAAAAAAAATTCTTAAATTAATTCTTAAGATTCANGCTGANGGTTACAGAGTACTAAACATTGATTATAAATTAGAGGGCCTATACTCCTACACTGAGCGNTACATAGTGTCTAAANTGGGCCCAGAGGTAGGAGGGAAATTGCATACTGGGCGCAGCCGCAACGATATGCACACCACTGCCTGGCGCATGGCACTNCGGATGGAATTGCTCGATATTTTGTCTCGATTGCTTGAACTGCGNAAAACAGTTTTGAGGCTTTCACAACGACATATTGCTACCGTNATGCCAGGTTATACGCATTCGCANCATGCCCAGCCGATTACGCTGGGTTATTATNTTTTGACCCTGGCTGACCTGTTACAACGCGATTTTACCCGTATTTTTGCCTCGNTTCAAAATACTGATCAATGNCCACTGGGTGCTGGTGCATTGACCACAACAGCGTTTCCGCTTGATCGTAAGCTCGTGGCTAGAGCGCTTGGTTTCCCTCAACCAATGGAAATCGCTTATGATGCAGTGTCAAATCGTGACGATGCGATGGAGTCAACGGCAGCGNTGGCAATTTTTATGACAAATATTTCCCGTCTCGCCTTTGATTTACAGGCATGGAATACNTTTGAATACGGGTTTATCGAGACTGGCGACGAGCACTCTGCGGTTTCATCCATTATGCCGCAGAAAAAAAATCCGGCCGCTCTTGAACACATAAAAGCAGTAGCTGGGATTGTAAACGGCACATTCACCGCAGCCTTGGCTTGTGTCAAGAATACTTCGCTTAGTGACGTGGCTGACGGTGTAACTGCTGTCAATGAACCGGCGCTTGACGCTTGCAAACATGCAGGTAGCGTATTGTTGCTTATCAATGAAGTGCTTTCCGCTATTGTTGTAAATAAAGACGTTATGAAAAAGCAGGCTGAAATTGGTTTCGGCACTGCAACGGAGTTATCGGATGTGATAGTTCGCGAGACTGGTCTTTCATTCCGCATGGCACATAATGTAGTTGGAACCGTTGTGCGAAATACGGTAGCGAAAGGTGGAATTGCTACCGACATTAAATCCTCTGACCTTGACAGTGTAGCGCTAGAGCTTTTTGGTAAGAGGCTCAACTTGTCTCAGACCTTGGTTAACGAAGCACTTGACCCTGAGAGAAATATCGAACAGCGTGCACTTCTGGGTGGTCCAAGCTCTAAAAGAATGCGTGAGATGATAAGAATTAGAAATGACATTTTGGGCGAGGATAAGAAGAAAGTTGGTGCCATTTCTCGTCGTGTAGCGCGGGCGCGAGAAAAATTAATTAATGATACAAAAAAATTCTGCAAATTTCGAGGAGTCTGAGATGACTAAGCCAAAAATTGCTCTTGTCACCACAGGTGGTACTATTGGGTCAAAGGGCAAAGACAGCCTTGACACCTTTGACTACGTTGCGCACGGAGAGAGATACGGACCAAGAGAATTATTAGATTTATTCCCGGAGGCAGCTTCAGTAGCCGACGTAACGCCTGTCGACTTTGGTAGGGTCTCCAGTTCTGCTATAGGGCCAGAGACATGGCTTGAGTTGCTGGCTAAGGTCGAAGATGTAGCAAAGGTCCACGATGGTATCGTAATAACTCATGGCACTGCCAGTTTAGAAGAGACGGCTTATTTTCTCCATTTGGCTCACAAATCCCATAACACGATCGTAGTTATAGGAGCTCAGAGGCCATCGTCAGGGTTTGCCACTGATGGAGGTGCCAATCTTAGGAATGGCCTGCAAGTCGCTGGTTCGCCCGAGTGTAAAGGCATGGGAGTACTGACCATACTCAATAATGAGATCCAGTGCGCACGTGAAGTCACCAAGACTTCAACGTACAGGCTTCAGACCTTTCGCGCTCCGGACATGGGAATGCTCGGCCATGCGGACCCAGATGATCGCATCTCTGTGTATCGGAAACCCACTCGAAGACACGCGCCAGATACGGAATTTAACGTAGCTGGGCGTGATAGCCTGCCACGCGTCGATATAATTTATTCGTATGCTGGCGCATCGGGCGATCAAGTTGCGGCGGCAATTTCAGGAGGTGCAGAAGCAATTGTGATGGCAACTATGCCCCCTGGGACACCTGCCCCTGATCAAAAGCGGGCACTGCAAGAAGCTAACGCCAAAGGTATACCCGTTATATTCTCTTCTCGAGCTGGTTCCGGTCGGGTATTAGATCGTTCCGAATATTTCAATCAGGGTTGGATAAGTGCAGACAATCTTAATCCTCAGAAGGCGCGGATACTGACCATGATGGCACTTACCGTATCAAAAGAAACATCAGAATTGCGACGAATGTTTGCTGAATATTGATCCAGTAGCTATTTTCCGAGAAGGTATGGAANCCTTCTATATAGTATTAAACAAACCCAATAATAGTTTCTTTGTCCTAAGACAAAAAAACAGACAGAGGAAAGGATCCTGAGACGCAANGATTTGACGGATTTCTCTTAATTGGGAGGTNTCTAGATGAAGCGCCAAAANGGGTAGCCCTAATGATTGAGCTNTGTCGACTTNCCGATCTTTGTGATGGAGAAGCAAAAGGATTTAGCGTTGAGGGTGAGACTATAGCTCAGCGTTTAATTGTAATCCGTATTGGANGTAATATAAGGGCTTACATNAANCTGTGTCCGCACATAGGATCTAGATTAGACGGGGAGNTTGGGCACTTNATGAAGAAGGGTAAGTCAGAGCTGTTATTTTGCAATTCACATNCTGCATATTTTCGGATTGAAGATGGTATGTGTATTGATGGCCCATGTGAGGGCCNAAAACTCTANCCCGCTGCGGTTATTCTTGACGGNGATAAAATAGTGTACACTCGATCCGGAGTAAAAGTAGTNGNAGAAATNTCTAGAGTAGTGTCGACGATTGATTAAAAAAATAAGAAATTAGCATAGTTTATAAAATTACNAGAACNGGCTGGAGAAGCTAATTTATGCCGCATGAACANGANCAGTCCGAATTTCAGAAAGATACTGAAGGGCCAGATATAACAGAAACACAAGTTCGTGAAATAGCAGTCCGTGAACTTCTAATTGAAAAGGGTATTTTGACTGCAGACCAAATTCGAAAACAAGTTGAGGATTGGGAGCAGAAGACGCCTGCTTTAGGCAGTAAAATCATTGCACACGCCTGGTGCGATAATGATTTCAANAAGCTACTTTTGGAAGACGGCACTAAGGCGGTCGCCCAATATGAGGTTAAGATGGGCGATTTAGAACTGAAGGTCATTGAGAATACACCTGAGGTTCATAATGTCGTAGTCTGTACACTCTGCTCTTGTTACCCAAGACCAGTCCTCGGTATACCACCGGCATGGTACAAAAGCTCTAATTACCGACGTAGGCTCATTCGCGAGCCGAGGACTGTTCTGAAGGAATTTGGAACTGATATACCAGAAGAAATTGAGTTGAGAGTACATGATAGTACAGCAGATCTCCGTTATTTAGTGTTACCCATGCGCCCTGATCAGACCAAAAATATGACTGAAAAAGAGCTTGCTAGCATTGTTACTCGAGACTCGATGATTGGTGTTACTACTGTGAGAGTGGCGTAATGAGAAAGAAGAAAAATCCAGCCGATATGGGAGGCGAGGCAGCTGGCCCAATTGACACAGCCGAGCACGAACTGGCTTTCTGGGAGTGGCGTGTTGATGCTATGGGCCAATTGCTGCGTCCAATGGGGGCGAATTTAACTAACACGCACGAGGGTCGACGCGCTATTGAGGCTCTCGGTGAAGATTATCAAAAGCTTAACTATTATGAACGAAAGCTCTGGAGTTTGCAGGCGTTACTGATTGAGAAAGGGATATTTTCTGACGACGAACTTACGATAAAGCTTGAAGATGTGCGCGCCCGCCAACGTAAGGTATAAGAAGTTCCTCAGGTCACCCGTAGCATAAAATAGGGTTTTCTAATGTTGGAACTCTGGGTCTGGATCACCCTTTTTGCTGTGGTCATGCAGGTCGTCCGTCATAGTCTGCAGAAGCATCTTACTTCCAGCATGAGCTCGATCGGCGTGGTCTGCGTTCGATTTGTGTTCGGCTTACCATTTGGGTTTTTATATTATGGTATCCTAAGATATTCTTCTGATGGGGCTCTCATTCCCTCTACCACATTAGATTTTTGGGGCTATTGTTTTTGTGCTGCAGTAACCCAAATTTTAGGTACACTTTTTCTTATACTTTTATTTCGGCAGCGTAATTTTGCCGTCGGCATCACTTACACAAAAACTGAAATTGTCCAGTCAGCGCTGTTGGGATTATTTTTGGTTGGCGATCAAATATCCCTAGCCGGGTATGGCGCGATAGTCATTAGCATGACAGGTGTCATGATATTATCGGCCGTTGGTGGGAAATTCAACTTAAATAGCATTTTAACAGGTCTCTTTACTAGAGCTGCAGTTTACGGGGTTCTCAGCGGCTTTGGGATCGCGGCGGCTTCCGTATTCATTCGTGCAGCTGCACTTGAGTTAACAGAGGGTGGTTTCCTGCTAAAAGCAGGTTTTGTACTCGTAATAGTGCTGTCGATTGAGGTGTTTCTCATCGTGTTTTATCTTATCTTCCAGGATAAGTCTGAAATTCAAAATATCATTAGGCGCTGGAAACCTAGTTTGATGGTAGGCATTTTCAGTGCCCTCGGCTCTGTTGGCTGGTTTAGTGCTATGACACTTGAGCGTGTGGCATACGTTAAAACGGTCAGTCAGCTTGAAGTAATTCTCTCAATACTGGTTTCTTACTTNGTATTTAAAGAACGGTCACGGGTCCATGAATTTATAGGCATGTCACTGGTTGTTATTGCGATCATTGTCTTGCTTNTGATGGCTTAGGTCATTTGGTGGCTCGTAAAAACTCCCNCNCCAGATTGCAGGCCATTTATAGCCTGCCCAAATGAGTAANGCTGTTCCCAAACTTGCGGAGATCGCNANTGCAATAGGGGCCCCATAAAATTCGGCAANAACTCCAAGGAGAAGAATGCCGAATGGCTGGGTGCCAATACATACAGCAAGTACACCCATAGTACGAGATCTCATGGTCGGATCAGAATATGCAATCATTAGGGCGGATTGGCTGGCGGAGAAACCAGAATGGCCAATCCCGCTCAACACCANTAGGGGTATTGCAAAAATGAGTTCNGGTGCATGNGAAAATGCGATGAGGAAAANTTCGAATATGATGGAGCCAAAGAGAAGAAGACGACCGGGGGTCGTAAACTGGCGTGTTGCTATTATTAAAGCACCAATAAATGCACCCAAACCTTCGGCGCCGGCAAGAAAGCCNGACTGGTTTGTATNTAAATTTAGTTCTTCAACTGCTATTGCTGGTATCTGTGATGAAAATGACATGGCAAAAGCGTTCATTATCGCCGTGATCACTAATGTAGCAGTGAGCATGTCACGTGTTTTGATATGTTTGAACCCATCGCTTATCTCAGTTAGCACCCGTTTTTTCTCTATTCTTGGTTTCTGCGCAGGGGGTTTAAGAGAGTACGATAGTACAAAACCAATGGCATGAAGAACCAAACCCAANAAATAAACCCCAATTATCCCNAGATANCCTTCGATAATTACTCCAAGAAANGGTCCNGCCATTCGAGTGCACTGGTTAGTAACAGAATCAAGNGCCATGGCAGGNACAAGCTCTTTAGATTTTACAACATCTCCGATAAGAGTTCGGCGAATTGGAAATTCGATAACATTCAGACAGCCATTAATGGTTGTCCCAAGAGCTACGTGCCAGATCTCTAGCGCATCAAACCAGGTTAAAACAAAAAGTGTAGCTGACACCATCCAAAGCATAAAAATGCCGTAGAGGAATAGCTTGCGGCGGTCAAATCTCTCNGCAAGTACTCCAATGAAGCTTCCCAGAAGGACCATTGGTATCCAACGAAGAAAAAACATCATCGCTACGAGAAATTCAGATTCNGTGGCTTTCTGNGTAAAAAAACCTATTGCAAGCAATTCAAGCCAGCGCATGGTTGTTGCCGTNCCNCCGTTAAACCACAGTTTTAGGTAATTTCTNTTAGCAAATAANATGTTAGGCGTGACGCTGTTAAAANCACGTGTCCTTGTAGAGGCTACTTCACTTNGTNTATGNGGCATTTCTNTTTGGGCCCCGCAGTTACNGNTGGTTCNAATTATTCTTGCTCATCCACAAGGNCATTTNTATCGAACTNTGAGAATACTCGTCTTAANCGAANAATNGGGTTTTTTTATTCTAGGTTTGTCAANTGCAAGCTCATANNCATGNGAATTTGAANACNANGGATTACTCTTCCATCCTTCAAAAAGCAATNAGNTGCTTTTAGANCGTNNCAAANNACTTTTTGGGTCTCAAGTATGCGCTAAACAAATAAGACAATCGTTGAGTTCTGGCAGCTGAAAGTTTTTCCCGTCCAGCGTAGGAAAAGAATTTAGAGATCCGTAATTAAACGGCAGTGCCGCCAAAATTTTACAGCTAATTGGTTTCGGAAAACTTTCCTGAGTTGCCTATTCCGCAGGTTTTAGAGTTGCGGGCTCGGCAAATGCTGGCGCCTTAGACCCGGATGTTTTACCAACCTCAACTTGTACGTGAATAGGATCAAAGAACCTAACGTCACCAAAGACTGAGGCAGCGTACAATCGCACGTCACTTGGATCATTGGATGGATATGCTCGTGCGTGTGTTTCAAACCCATTAGGTGTGTAAACATTTTTGATTATCCACACCAATTCAGTATCATCCGATTTTCGATACCTATTGCCAGGAGCCACACGAAAATCTTTTTTATCAGTCTTAAACAACATATATTGTCACCAAACATATCTATAATACTACTTGTGGTAGTTTTTTTTTCAAAAATTTTCAAGCAGAGAATATTTAGTGGCAAAACCAATGGTGTACAAACTTGTTATAACCCATTTTTTTGAAATGATATTTTAGGATTGCGAATAAATTATTTAGGGTCTTGGGCACCTTACTGAGAATGTAGATTAAGCAACAAATTGATATAAAAACACCCCGAGTCGCTGACTCTGTAAGCCATTACATGTTATGGTTTTGTTAATATCATTGTCGCAAGGCTATAAAAGCATGAATAAATTGAATGATATGCATCAGCTTACTCTCACAGGTTCTGGCAGGAAACCGTGCTTAAAACTGCCTCCAAACTCATGTGAAACTCATTCACACATTTATGGGCCGCTAGGAAAATATCCTCTTTGGCCGGGGCGTTTAGGCGAGCCTATATGTTCACTGGATGCTTATAACGAGATGTTAGATAGGCTTGGTTTTGATCGCGCCGTAATCGTTCAGCCCTCAGCGTATGGATCGGATAATCGGTGTACACTGGAATCGATAGCCGCGCGCGGCCTGAAAACAACTCGTGGCGTTTGTGTTACCAGGAAAGACATATCAGAGAAAGCACTATGGAAACTCCACACACAAGGAATTCGTGGGTTGCGGTTTTTCTTGATGGCGGATGACTTCGCGCTTGAAGATGCTATTCCAATGGCTGAAAAGGTTGCTCCTTTGGGCTGGCATATACAGTTCCAGGATAACGGGGTATGGTTAGAAGAAGCGGTCAATATATTTCGAAAATTACCGATAGATTGTGTAATTGATCACATCGGGCGCATAGGTGCAGGCCGATCGGCAGACACTCATGGTTTTAATGCCTTGCTCAAATTTTTCGAAACTGGCCGCTGCTGGATTAAGATATCAGCACCTTATTACATGTGCACCGATGGTCACCACGGCAAAAACGGTGATTTCCCTGATTATGAGCAAGTTGCCGTTTATGTTAGGGCACTTTTGGAGGTGCGCCCTGATCGGCTAGTGTGGGCCGCGAACTGGCCCCATCCACAATTTCCCATAACTGATAAGCCAGACGACGCATCCTGTTTGGATGTAATGGCGAACTGGATTCCAGACGAAGCGATTCGAAAAATGATTTTCGTAGATAACCCTGCTAAGTTGTATGACTTTTAATAAATACCGATTGTTGGTGTTCTGTAATTCTTGTGGAATGGCAAGGGACTAAGAAATGCGTATCCCTTTATTGTGGCTTATTATTATAAATGGTGCACTATTTTGGAGGGTATATGGTTCGATACGCCATAGGTCAATCGGTTCCGCGGACTGAGGATCCGCGACTTTTGAAGGGCGTTGGCCGTTATTTGGACGATATTCGCATTAATCGTACAGTGCATGGATATATCCTACGTGCCACGGTGGCGCATGCACGCATTAAAAAAATCAAAACAGAACACGCTGCTGCCGAGCCGGGTGTGTTGTTAATTCTTACTGGTGAAGATTTTGTCAAATCGGGATTAAACGGCGTTGTTACTGATGTAGGTGCACCAAGACGCCCTGATGGTAAGCCAATATTTCGTCCACCGCGTCCAGCGCTGGTAACCGATAGAATTCGATGTGTGGGTGACCAAATTGCTTTCATTCTCGCAGAGACCTTGGATCAAGCTAAGGATGCGGCTGAATTAATAGAGATTGAGTATGAGATGCTGCCGGCTATGGTTGGGACATCGGCTGCGGTTGGCCCAAATTCAATTCCAGTTTGGGAAGAATGTCCCGACAATATAGCCTTTTGTCACGATGTAGGTGGAAGCTTTGGTATGAAAGGCGGCACTTATCCAGAATATGTATTGGTGCTCTGGGGTGCAAAACTATTGGATAGGCCTGTAAAATGGCACGCACCACGATCAGAGTCATTT
>PBCW01000016.1 GCA_002718015.1 Rhodospirillaceae bacterium | reverse complement strand
GCAGGCGGGTCCAACGAGTCTATTTTTCAGCCAACATTTGCTCCAGATGGCACTTTATTTTTTGTTTCTGACCAGTCCGGTTGGTGGAATTTGTATAGACTTAGGGCAAATAATATCGAATTGATCTTGCCATTAGAGGCGGAATGTGGAGTACCTCAATGGAATTGCGGTTTGTCGACATATGGATTCGCTTCCGAGCATCTTGTGGTAATTAGTTATATTTTGGATGGACTTTCTAAACTGGCGACCGTTGATCTCAGAACATCCGCGTTTAGCCCAATACATTCCTCGTTCGTAGATATAAGCGGTTTAAAGGCTAGAGACGGACGGGTTATTTTTGTAGGTGGAAGTCTCTTGAAGCTACCCGCTGTGGCTTCAATAAATTTAGAAGCAAAAAAAATTGATATAATTTATCAATCAGGAGAGGCAAATTTAGGCGTTTCAAATATTTCAAGACCGATTCCAGTCTCGATTCCTGTTGGGGAGAATGAAACAACGCATGGTTTTTTCTATCAACCGCGAAATGCCTCTTACGTCGGACCTTCGGATGCCCTCCCTCCGCTTATTGTAAAATGTCATGGAGGTCCCACTGGACAGACTTCAGCGGCTCTCAACCTGAAAACACAGTACTGGACAACTCGTGGGTTTGCGGTGCTTGACGTTAATTATCGCGGCTCTTCAGGTTTTGGTAGGGCATATCGTGAAAAGTTGAATGGTAAATGGGGNCTGGTTGATGTTGAAGATTGTATTAGTGGTGCAAATTGGCTAGCTGCAAAAGGTTGGGTTGATAGAGGCCGTATGGCAATTTCAGGCAATAGTGCTGGAGGTTATACAACTCTTTGCGCAATTACATTTGCGGAATGTTTTGCTGCGGGTGCCAGTTATTACGGCATTGGAGANCTTTCAGAGTTAGCAAAAGAAACACACAAATTTGAATCAAGTTATCTTGATGTTCTNATTGGTTNGCTGCCAGAGGAAAACNCAGACATCTCTGACCGCTCNCCCATAAAATTNGTTGANATGCTAACCTGTCCNGTGATTTTCTTTCAAGGCCTTGAGGATAAAGTTGTNTCGCCTGCTCAAGCCGAGGCGATGGTAACTGCTCTTCGGAAAAACGGCATTCCGGTAGCATATCTTCCATTTTCAAATGAAGGGCATGGTTTTAGGCAATCTGAGAATATAAAACGCGCACTAGAGGGCGAGCTTTATTTCTATGGTAGAGTTTTTGGATTTCAGCCGGCNGATAACTTACCANCGGTATCTATTGAAAATGCTAGAGGCCTTAGTAAGGAGTAATTTATTGAAAATGATAAACTTATTGGCGATCCTCAGCTGCCTACCGTGTACGAATTGCTTTGGTATTTAAATGCCTAGAGGGCGAAATGGGTGCAATTAATCTTGCTAGGCACGAGCAATGGAATAGTGAGTACGCAGTTGTGGATCCCCAATCAGTAGTACCTCTCTCACAAGACAAAGGATTAACGATAGGCCAATCAGTAGCAATATCTGAATATCTTGAAGAGACGTATCCAAATCCTTCCTTGCTACCAGGGGATCAAGCCGTAAGAGCACGTGTTCGATCGTTCGCTTAAGCTGTGGCTTGCGAAATGCACCCACGTTTTGCAAACCGAATTAGGGATTAGGTTTAAAGGAAATTTACTACCAGCGCACGGGACGAATGGCATGCACACTGGGCAAATTAGGGTCTGAGTATGCCTGAGGATTGGCTGAGTAAAGATCCATCAACAGGTAAATTCTGTCACTGTGACACTCCTACAATGGCTGATTGTTTTTTAGTGCCACAACCTTATGCTGCGAAATGCTATGATTTTCTTGACTTGGACGCATTTCCAACATTCAACGGCATTGATGCTCAATATGCTCAACATCAAGCATTCCAAAAGGCGGCACCCAATCAGCAACACGATGTGCCGACTGACTGGCGGCCTTGAGGCAAATTACTACTTGCGATTTCGTTCTGTCTGGATGAACTTTTTCAGTTGCTTGAGGCTTGCTGCCCCTGGCACGATTCGGTCGCCGATAATAAATCCAGGTGTACCCTTTATTCCTAGCTTTTGTGCAAGTTTAGTAGTGTCCTCAAGATAGGTACGAATTGCGGGATCACTCATATCTTTTTTTAATTGCGCTGTATTAATGCCCACACTTTTTGCAATTTTCATAATGCTTTGATGGTTTAAACTCCCACGGTTTTTCATTAATGCAACGTGAAAATCAAAGTATTTACCCTGTTTTCTAGAGGCCATAGCCGCAGTTGCTGCAATTAACGAGGTTTCGCCTAAAATCGGAAGTTCTTTCCATACAACGCGTAGACCCTGATCATTTTTTAGGAGTGTGATTATTGATCCAGTAACTTGTTTACAGTAACCGCATTGATAATCAAAAAATTCAACCAATGTTACGTCACCATTTTTGTCGCCTGTAAACGGCGACATTGGATGTTGGTAAATGCGATCTGAATAAGTCCTGAGTAATCCTTTGGTCTTATTAATTTGCTCTGCCTGTTCTCGTTCGCGGAGTTTTTCCATTGATTGTACTATTAANTCTGGCTTATCGAGAAGGTAGTTTTGGATAATCCGTTCAATGGCTTTCTTTTGTGAAGGCGTGAAAGGCTCAGCTTTAGTCGAAAAACTGAAAAATAAAAAAATCACGGAAATAAATAGCGCGTATGCCGAAATAATGGAAAATCGTTTCATATTAGTTCGAGCTCCGTCCATTATTGATCTGTATTGATAGATGCATTTGTAATTTCATTCTCAATGTCTTGGGCGCGAATATGTTCCGGTGACCCTGCAGACAAAATTCCTAACGCTCTCTTAACATTTTGCTTGGCCCGATTTAAGTCCCCTTTCAGCATGGCCTCTTCTGCTAGTGCTAGAGACGCCTTTCCTGTTTGGCCCCGACGTCCGTATACGGTAGCCAATTGACGCCAGAGCGCCGGTATTTTGTTCTCGTATCGGAGAGCATTCCTCACATTTAGGATGATTTCTTCATCAAGTTTTGGATTATCAAGCGCCAGTTGCATGCGGGCAAGATTGACACGGATCAACGCTGCCCATGGGATGATTTTTATTGCCTGTGTATATGATCGGATGGCCCCATTGACATCAGCTGCATCTTTCAGAATGTCACCCTTCAATTCGTGAAAAAACGGATCTAGCGGGGATTCGGATATAAGCTCATCAATGATGGCTAGCGCATTTTTTTTATCATTGAGTTTCATGTAGGCATACGCCCTTGCATAACGCGCCTCAACACTNTNATCTCNAGCCTTATAAGTCTCTAAGGTTCTTGCNGGATCGTTTACATATCCGTTTATCTTACCACGTGCACGGGCGTGCATTGCCACATATTGCTGTGGCGTTTGCACATTCGAATAGGGAGATNTCGCAACATGATTTTCTAGNAATAATATNCNGTCTTTCGTGAGTGGGTGTGTTGATGCGTAGGGGTCACGGGAGGCAGTGTATAATAANGNATTTTTNNGTAATATTTTGAGAAAGTTGAGNAATCCTCTGGAGGNTTGTCCNGTGCNATCGAGGANATCGACGCCAGCTTGATCTGCAGCCTGTTCCATNCCTTGGGTATATTTNAATAAAGCGCGTTGACCAAGAGCTTGCCCNCCAATGATAGCTCCACTTANCCCCTCAGGTTGGCCAGCCGCAATNGCTGCTGCAGCACCAAGCACTGTAGCNATGATNGATTGGTTTGATGCATTGCGCAGCCCCTCTTGGATTCTTGAAAGATGNCCGCCAGTGATGTGCCCGATTTCATGNGCNAGCACCCCAATNACCTGACTTGGGTCATCGGCTCGACTTAAAAGACCCGTGTTCACGAAAATCTGCTGTCCGCCCGCGACAAAAGCATTAAGGTCTTGGGATAAAATAATACGGATTTTCACAGCACCTAAATTCAGACCAGCAGCTTCAAAAAGTGGCGCGCCGTATGCACGAATGGTATTTTCTATTTCAGTATCTCGAACAACCCTTGGGGCTTGCGCCTGAGCGTGTCTGCTTGTAAATGCCACAATAGTAATGCAACCCCACATTAAGATGGCAAATATGATTTTAAATCGATACAGATGTTTTACAAAAAAATTTGGGCACATAAAAAATAACCAACACTATTTTTTGCGGACTGTACTAGTGCCAGTGGCATGGAGCAACCAAGGTTTCGTCCGTTTAATCATGATTACATTATTTTTTGTGCTCGCCGGTTGTTCTTCGATTGAACGGGCAACCAATTCAATACTTCCCAAAACACCCCCATCCATACTCCACGCAGCTGTTGTAGCTGATGAGCCAACTGCGGTTCTAACAGCTCGTGACATGCTCGCACGAGGGGGAAATGCGGCAGATGCTGCCGTGGGACTTTATTTCACTCTCGCCGTAACATTTCCATCCCAGGCCGGGATAGGAAGTGGTGGAACATGTATGGTGTATGATCCTCGGGTTAAAACAGTAAAAGTGCTTGATTTTAGTCATACACCGCTTGGAGTTGTTGGCGATAAGTTATCCATCCCAATGTCGGTTCGTGGTATGGCTTGGCTTCATGCCCGGTTTGGTCGTTTGAGCTGGGCTTCATTACTTAATAGAATTGCCAGTATTGCTCGCGAGGGTGTGACAACCTCGCGTGGATTTACTAATGACCTGAAATCAGAAGTGCCTAGATTAGCAAATGATGCCACCGCTTTATCTTTGTTTTTTGATCGCCTTGGATTGCCATTAGGCGAGGGAATTATTTTGCAGCAAATCGAGCTTGGAGCCGTTCTAGGAAATATTGCTGCGCGGGGGGCTGGTGTTTTTTATCGGGGCGCCCTTGCCAAAAGAATTATTTCTACTGCCGGAAGACAGGGACAGAAAATTGATCACACAGCACTCAGTATTGCTAAGCCTCGATGGCTGCCTGCAAAAGAAGTACGCTTACAAGGAAAATCAATTTTTTTTCCTGTAACGGAAAACCAAGATCGTGCAGCTGCGTTTTGGCAGCGTTTTAGCAAGAAAAGAGATTTAACGTTTTTGAAAACCCGAACTGGAGCCGTTGATTTAGCGAAAGCATTGGGGCCCGCAAGTGCAAAAGAAGCAACTGCTAACGTGGGTAGCGGGTTTGTGGTGGTAGATGGTGATGGTCTGGCAGTAGTCTGTTCTGTAACAACGGGGCGAAAGTTTGGCACTGGAAAATTTCTTCCGGGATTAGGATTTGCGCTATCACCAATCAACCGCAGTGGGAGTAATGCACTTCTACTAGCAATNGATTCGCAAANCCATAAGTTCCTATTTGGGGCATCAGGNTANAGCAACTCTGCTGGATCTACTGCGTTGACGGGAGTTGCGGCGAGGGTGCTACTGTCTTCCGAATCCCTGCAACAAGCTAGTGATCANCCTCGAGCACATGTAAACCATGATGGCTCAATAATTTCGGAANAGGCCATTCGTGCAGAAAAAACTGATACCGTAGANTATNCAAACACAAATATCTCGATTGTACGATCAATCGGCCGAATAAATGCACTTTNCTGTCCAAATGGGCTNCCACCTNCTTCGCGTGGTGATCCGGCCTGCCAGGTCAAGGCTGATAGACGGGGTAATGGTGTTGGCACACGGTTCAAAAAAGATATTCGTGATAAGGATTAATAAAAGGAGCCCAGTTTATGGCGTTGAAGGTTTCCANTAGGGGATGCATTCCATCATTTATGGTTATGGATGTGCTTAAAGCAGCGAACCAAAAAAAGCTTGATGGCGAAGCGGTGTATCATCTCGAAATTGGCCAGCCTGGCACTGGCGCCCCTAGCNGAGTTGTTNAGGCAGTTGGTAGTGTGCTCTCNTCAGAAAAATTAGGGTACACCGATGCGTTTGGAATGTCTTCTTTGAGAAGNGCAATTTCTAGACATTATNTTGATNATTATAANTTTGATGTACCAGTGGAACGAATTGCCGTTACCGCCGGCTCTTCGGCAGGGTTTGTGTTAAGCTTCCTGGCTGCTTTTGATGTCGGAGATCGGGTAGCGGTAATTTCTCCAGGATATCCCTGTTACCGACATATTTTGCAGGCNTTTGGAATAACGCCAGTAGTCATTCAAACCGATATAAATTGCAGATTTCAGCCAACTCCGGAACTTTTGGAGACAGTTTTGCCGCTTGANGGATTGGTTATTGCGTCACCGTCAAATCCGAGCGGTACTATGCTTCTTCCTGAAGAANTGGGGGCTCTATCAGACTTCTGTGATGTTGAGAATATTCGTCTAATCTCTGATGAAATATACCATGGGATTTCCCATGAACGCCAAGAAGTTACTGCAACTTCATTAAACTCCGATGCTATTGTTATTAATAGTTTTTCAAAATATTTCTCCATGACTGGTTGGCGAATTGGTTGGATGGTATTACCCCCAGAGCTTTTGCGCTCAGTAGAATGTCTCCAACANAATCTATTTATCTGCGCGCCTGCGGTTTCGCAGGTTGCAGCAAAAGCAGCATTNGAGTGTCATGACGAATTAGAAAATTGGGTNGCACAATACCGGAGNAATAGAGACTTTCTCATAAAAAATTTACCTGGNGTAGGGTTTGATNGATGCGCCCCAGCCGATGGAGCTTTTTACATTTACGCGGATGTATCAGCTCAAACTAATAACAGTGAGAAATTTTGCNAAGACATTCTGAATNCAACTGGAGTAGCTCTAACACCNGGTTGCGACTTTGATCCCAACTATGGGAAAACATCTGTTCGNATCTCTTATGCTGAAGCACCGGATNTTATAGAGCAAGCAATTGCNCAACTTCAAAGGTNAAGTTAATTGAGNNCCTTGTTCCACCAGCCCGTGCGTTTTTCCGTCTTCTCATTGTTGTCNGCAGATGTCTTAGTGCTTGNAGANGCCGACTTCTTTTCCGAAGCCTTAGANNTCNTCTTAGCANCACCNGATTTTGGTTTATCTTNAAGGTTTGTANTCTGACCTTCGGGCGTATTTGTCTNNCTTTNTTTTTCCTTTGTNGCCACTTCCTGTTTTGTNCTGCCTGCAGNCTTTTGNNGGTATCGTCCCGCTGATTTTTTCTTCCCTGATATNTTTTCAGGAAGGGNCTTTTCGTTTTCAGAAAGGCTATTGGTAACAGGGTCAGTGNTACGTGNTTTTTCTTCAATATTTAATNNGGGTGATGATTGACCCTCNTTATTTTCNNGGTTTTCGTGAGTNCTCTTGCGNCCGCGNCGTCTGCCGCCACGTCTGCCTCGCCTGCGACGCTTACGCTGTCCTTCACGTTCATCGCTCTCATTATCTTTAGGATGATCGGCTTGTTTAGTGCTGTCNGGTCCATTTTCAGATTGGGTTTCNTCATTACGCCCGCGCCTNCGCCTGCGAGATCGCTTATATTTTTTCCCATCATTNTCGCCATCACTAATTTTNCGTGCNGTGGGTGAANTTCTCTCGCCGTTCNCTCCTTCAAACATACACGTNTCGCCACCGAGGTCGTATTGGGCAATTACCGTTACATTAATACCGTATCGATCCTCTATCATTGCAATAGCGTTTCGCTTGTGATTCAGTATGTAGAGGGCGCAGTCNGGATGGACACAAACGGTGATTTTATCAGGTTTGCTTTTTATTGCNTCCTCTTCAATAGATCGTAGGGTGTATAANGCAGCCCANTCTGTGGAACGTAAAAGTCCTGTTCCCCCGCAATGAGGACAAATCTCACTGGAAATTTCCGTCAGGCTCGGGCGCAGTCGTTGGCGGGACATTTCGAGTAATCCAAAGTGGCTTATCCTGCCGACTTGGATACGCGCTCTATCGGCACGTAATGAGTCTTTCAGTCGGCGTTCTACTGCATNATTATTCCGGTTCTCGTCCATGTCTATAAAATCAATAACTATAAGGCCTGCCAAATCTCGAAGTCGAAGCTGGCGCGCGATCTCTTCGGCAGCTTCTAAATTGGTTCTAAGTGCTGTTTCTTCGATATGGCGTTCCCGCGTTGCGCGGCCCGAATTGACATCAATTGCCACCAAAGCTTCGGTCTGATGGAGAACAACAGAACCTCCAGAGCGAAGCTGTACCTCTGGACTATTAATGCTGTTCAGTTGGCCCTCTACTTGATATTTNTGGAACAGAGGAGTGCCACCATTTTTGTAGGGTTGAACCTTCTTTGCGTGGCTAGGCATCAGAGTTTTCATCATGTCTTTGGCAATACGNTAGGCCTCATTGCCATCNANAAAAACCTCGTNAATTTCTTTGCTGTAGAGGTCACGNATGGCTCGTTTGACAAGATTAGCTTCTTCATAAATTAACGTGGGTGCAATNGACTGTAGCGTTTGCTCCCGGATCGTATTCCACAACCGTATCAAGTAATTATAATCCCGTTTGATCTCGGCCTTTGTTCTCTCTGAGCCAGCAGTTCGGACGATAATCGNCATGCCGCTTGGAATGCCAAAGTCATCAAGAACCTTTTTTAATCTTTTACGATCATTTTGATTGGTAATTTTGCGACTAATGCCACCTCCGCGAGCNGTATTGGGCATTAACACGCAGTAACGNCCGGGTAGCGANAGATAAGTGGTAAGGGCGGCACCCTTATTGCCACGTTCTTCTTTAACGACTTGGACCANTATTATTTGACTTCTTTTTATAACCTCCTGAATTTTATAACGACGTCTCAACCTTCGACGTCGNTTTTCTAAATCCTCCAGGTCATCTCCGCCGAAAGTCTCTACGCTATCACCATCTTCTGTTTCGTCGCTAGCCTCATCGTTATCTGTTTCTTCGGCGATGAGTTTTTCTCGATCAGCGATTGGAATTTTATAATAATCGGGATGAATTTCGTTAAAAGCTAAAAATCCNTGACGGTTCCCGCCATAATCCACAAAGGCTGCCTGAAGTGATGGCTCNACCCGGGTAANCTTTGCCANATANATGTTGCCCTTAAGTTGTTTCTTAGCNTCGAAATCATAATCGAAGTCCTCGANCCGNCTGTCCTTGATTACTACGACACGNGTCTCNTCGGGCTGAGATGCGTCGATAAGCATTTGTTTGTTCATTTTGATTTATCTCCATCAACTGGAACCAGGGCGCTGATCGAGCGGCCGCCGGCCGGGTTNGATTTTTACGGTTGATAGTCCAGGCTANGTGGTTATGTAATTGATAATTNTCAGCTAATTGCATTATTTTAGTCTCACGAATAAATGCTACCCTTTCAAATTGGTTGAGCTTGGGCTCACCCTGAAGTGCACTGATTATACTATTGACCNNCGCCCACCNATTGGCANTATGGGAAGTNNTTGTGGGTGTTGCCAGTAGTGTTTTATGCATGGGCTGTTCAACTTGTTTAAAAAATTTGGTNAGNNTAAGAATNGACCATAAAATCATNANAGTAAAATACGCCTATGAGGCANCTTTTCACAATGTGTAATTAACCTNAAATGGTTTTTTTGCGATAAACTAACGATATTCGAAGTTATTGGCTTTAAAACCCTGCCCTTATAAATTATATTCAAGTAAAAATAAAAATTTTTGAATCTTAGACTAGTGAAAATTGACTCATATTGTAAAACTATCACAACATATAAGTAAAAATAAAAACTTTAACTTCATTTGTACTAAAAATACTGGACAAGAGTAGGTCTCTTTTAATAAAATCTTTTTATTCTAAATTTGTGGTTCGATAACACGCAGTGGTATTTCAGTCTGTGAAGACATTTTTTTGTAGAGTGGCCAGTGCCATAGTCCTTTGTGTTTTTTTCGCATCACCGGGGGTGAGTAAATCAACCGTCAGTGATGCAAGGCTTGGAACTCATCCTGGCATCACTAGGCTGGTACTGGATATTGATCAAATTGTTCCCTACAAAATCTTTACTTTGTCGGCACCCTACAGAGTAGTGATAGATTTCCCAGCGCTGAAATGGAGTGTTCCCAAAACAGACGGCCGGCGTGAGGTCGGTGTTGTCANTAGTTATCGTTACGGACTTTTTCAAGCTGGTATAAGCAGGTTAGTTATTGACGTNAAAGAGCCGGTNGCGGTTGCTCANCATAAATTTTTGCCNATCAATAGTTTCGGCAAACANAGGTTTCTTATTGATNTGAAAATTGTAAACAAGCAGGCGTATCGTGCNAGCAAAAAAAGNTTTCAATCNCCCGGTTGGTTGAAGCTCATCNATCCNGCAGNCGTNCNCAGNGGGCCGTTACCATCGGCTAAGNCTCCGAAGCCAAAACCCCGTCGANCAAAAAANCGNATGCGGGTTGTTATGCTGGATCCCGGCCACGGTGGTCCCGATCCCGGTGCNATTGGCGTANGTGGTTTNCGTGAAAAAGTTGTGACTATGCGCGCAGCAAAAGAAGTTCGCCGCNTGTTGAAGTCAACCGGGCGGTACAGAGTTTTTCTTACTCGTAATAAAGATACATACGTTCCTTTGCGGCGTCGTTATCAAATGGCTGAAAAGGTCCGAGCGGAATTGTTTATATCTATCCATGCTGATAGTCACAAAAATCGTCGTATACGGGGCGCGTCAGTTTACACNCTGTCTGAGAAATCCTCAGATAGGGAGGCGGCNGCTTTAGCAGCTCGAGAGAATCGNTCNGATATAATTGCCGGCGTNGATCTCTCGCGTCAGTCCGATACCGTTGCTTCAATACTTATAGGACTGCGTCAACGTCAGACAATGAATGAATCGGCAATCTTCGGAGAAGTTTTAATCGATGAGTTGGCCCGCGACATTCGAGTTTTAAGGAATACCCACAGATTTGCAGGATTTGCAGTGCTAAAATCGCCGGATACGCCGTCAGTNTTGATGGAATTAGGTTATTTATCTAGTGTGGCTGATGAGCGGATGTTTCGGACGAAAAGTTTTTACAAGAAACTTGCTAAATCTATATACCGCTCNNTAGAGCGTTATTTTCAGCGCAAGACAGCATTGAACCGGTCATAACTTAATCANATTCTTAGGTATCTATCGGGTATGGTATTTGTTTAACAGCGCTTGGCCTCAAGGAATTTGCAGTTCATAGTGTGTCCAAGCAAGGCGCTTCAAAAGGCAAGCATTAATGCGTAAAATATTGCGGGTAATTACTTTTCTTTGTTCAGTTGGTCTGCTTTTAGCGGTTCTAGCCGTTGCAGGCGTGTCATATCTACTATGGCAGTATGGTCAGGAGTTGCCAGATTACGAACAATTAGCTGATTATAAACCACCTACCCTCACCAGGGTTCATGCTGGAGACGGCCGTCTGATAAAAGAGTACGCTACGGAGCGTCGAGTGTTTGTGCCGGTTCGAGTTATGCCAAAACACCTAATAAATGCTTTTGTCGCAGCCGAAGATCAGGACTTTTTTAATCATCCTGGTGTTGATTTAAAAGCTCTCTTACGCGCAACCTTCCAAAATGTCCGTCTATATTTTCAGAAACGCCGTCTCGTTGGAGCTTCCACAATAACCCAGCAAGTTGCCAAAAACTTTTTATTGACTAATGAGGTGTCAATGGAGAGAAAAATCAAAGAAGCTATTTTGGCTTTCCGCATGGAAAAAGCATTTGATAAAGAGCGGATACTTGAGCTTTACCTCAATGAGATATACCTAGGTTATGGGTCTTATGGTGTCGCTGCAGCTGCACTGAATTATTTTAACAAATCTCTGGATGAATTATCAATTGCCGAAGCAGCATATCTTGCCGCGTTACCGAAGGCTCCGAATAATTATCATCCGGTCCGTCGGCATGCTGCTGCGGTCAATAGACGGAATTGGGTTATTCGTCGAATGTTGGAGGAGGGTTTTATCGATTTGGTGATAGCCCGTGAATCAAGAGCTGCGCGTCTTAAAGTCGTGCCGCGAGAAGCGGTGCAAATTGTAAAGGCGGAATACTTTTTGGAGGAGGTGCGGAGAGAACTTACGAGACGTTTCGGTGATGAAGGGCTCTACAAAGGAGGGCTTTCGGTGCGAACTACGCTTGACCCCGGCATGCAAGGAATTGCGGAGCAAGCTTTACGTGATGGGTTGATAAAATATGACCGTCGTCATGGTTACAGGGGGCCGGTAGCGCGAATTAAAGTAACAGGGCAATGGCAGAAAGTATTAAGTAATATGGAGAAGCCCGCAGGTGCAGGCGGATGGTCTTTAGCAATAGTTCTGAGGGTAGATCAAGAGACAGCTTTTGTAGGAATGAAAACCGGAAAGATTGGTAGTATTCCACTGAGCGAATTAAAATGGGCACGTGAGTGGCTAGAACCCCAAAAAATGGGTCCCCAGGTTATGGAGGCATCTGACGCTTTAAAAGTAGGCGACGTAGTACTTGTTGAGCAATTGGCAAGAAATGATATGTCCGAGCACAGCGGGTCGAAAAGATACGGCTTACGACAGGTTCCGGCAGTAAATGGAGCCATCATTGTAATCAACCCTCATACTGGCAGGGTATATGCAATGTCGGGTGGATATGATTACGAAACTAGCGAATTCAACCGTGCAACACAGGCTCAACGGCAGCCTGGTTCGGCCTTTAAGCCTTTCGTCTACTTGGCAGCTTTGGAGGCCGGTTTTACGCCCTCTACCTATATAATGGACGCGCCATTTGTGATTGATCAAGGACCGGGCCAAGGTAAATGGAAGCCGCATAATTATTCGAATAAATTTTATGGGCCGAGCCCAATGCGGATCGGCATAGAGAAATCGCGAAATTTGATGACCGTACGATTGGCACAAAAAATTTCAATGGTTCCGATTGTTGATATTGCAAAGCGTTTTGGTATAACCGACAGCCTTCCGCCACATCTCGCTATGGCTCTCGGAGCCAATGAGACCACACTTCTTAAGATCACTACCGGCTATGCTATGCTGGTTAATGGGGGTAAACGTATCGTGCCCTCACTCATTGACCGTGTGCAAGACCGTAACGGCAAGACTGTATATAGGCACGATTCAAGGCCCTGTGAGGGATGTCGGACACAAGGCTGGGAAAATCAGATGCCGCCAGTGATCCCTGATGCTAGAGAGCAGGTTGTCCACCCATCAAGTGCTTACCAGGTAGTCTCTATGCTTGAAGGGGTAGTCCAAAGAGGCACGGGAAGAAAGGTATCTGCCATAGGGAAGCCTTTAGCTGGCAAAACTGGGACCTCTAATAATAGTCGTGAAACGTGGTTTATAGGTTTTTCTCCTGATCTCGTGGTAGGCGTATACGTGGGTTTTGATGATCGTCAGAGGCTTGGCAAACGCGAGACAGGCGGTTCTGTTGCGGCACCAATTTTTCAGCAGTTTATGAAGAAACAACTTGCTGATCAGCCAGCGGTGCCATTCAGAATACCACCTGGTATTCGTATGGTTAGAGTGAACCCCCGAACCGGCATGCGTGCTCAGCCGCAAGATAAAACGTTTATCCTCGAAGCTTTCAAGGATGGAACAGTACCTGATGATAGCACACGATATACAGTTATTGATGGAACCCACGGAGGTCTTGGTAAGAGTGCTCTTCCTGCCACATCAACAATAGAAAGTCCAAGCGGCCTATACTAGTTCCTTTAGCAATTCGCCGACCAAATCGAATAGTGAAAACCATAACAAAATTTTTCCAATATACAATCCCGCCACCTGTTAACGATTGTAATCACTGNATGATATTCTTGCCATATTGGCCTAAATAAAAAAACCGCTACTTGTCATTCTGCCTATTAATATGTTTGGGTAAAAGACTNTAAAATTTATGAACTTAAAACGGTGGGGTAACCTTGCTAAGCTCAAATACTCTTAGCATCTGTTTATTTATTAATTGGAAGGGTGGAATGGGATGCGTGCAGATTTGCAAAACATTGTCGACGAATTCCAGCAGTCTTTAGAACTGCTAAGGAGGCATCTTTGACCTCGAAAAGTCACAAAAAGAACTAGAGCGCCTCAATAAATGCGCAGAAGATCCAAACCTTTGGGACAACCCTGAGACCGCACAAAAAATTATGCGTGACCGCACACGGCTCGCTGAAGCCATAAGTGGTTTTGGGAAGATGGAACAGGGGCTTATGGACAATCTCGAGCTGATTGAAATGGCGGAGGCCGAGGGAGATAATGAGGTCGCTGCAGACGCTGAAAAGGCATTAATCAAATTGAAGAAAGAGGCATCACGGCGTCAACTAGAGAGCCTGCTCTCGGGTGAGGCGGATGGGAATGATTGCTATCTTGAAGTGCATGCAGGCGCGGGGGGCACCGAATCTCAGGATTGGGCAGAAATGCTCTCCAGAATGTACGCACGCTGGTCCGATAACCACGGTTGTAAAGTTGAGCTCTTAGAAGAGAGCGCTGGTGAGGAGGCGGGTATAAAATCGATTACGTTTAAGATTTCTGGTATTAACTCTTACGGATGGCTTAAGACGGAAAGTGGTGTTCATCGTTTAGTTCGCATCTCGCCATTCGACTCGGCCTCACGTAGGCACACAAGTTTTGCCTCAGTCGGGGTTTATCCTGTTATCGACGAATCAATTGCAATAGACATAGTCGACAGTGAGATCCGTATCGACACCTATCGTGCCTCGGGCGCGGGCGGTCANCACGTAAANAGAACAGACAGTGCCGTGCGNATAACTCATGAACCGACCGGTATCGTCGTGCAATGCCAAAATGATCGCTCACAACATCGTAATCGTGCAACTGCNANGACAATGCTGAAAGCAAGACTCTACCAANTGGAGTTAAAAAAACGNGAAGACAAAGCTGCGGCTGACCACGCAGCTAAGACTGAGATAGGTTGGGGTCATCAAATACGCTCCTATGTTCTGCATCCATACAAGATGGTCAANGATCTACGAACCGCTGTTGAGAAAAGCAATGCGGAGGGAGTGCTCGACGGTGATATTGATGATTTTCTAGAAGCTGCGTTAGCGGAACGGGTTATCGGTAATCGCGATGATGGGGTGCAGGGGCAATAAACTAACCTCCCGATGTCNTGATATCTTNAGCAGCATAGGGTTTAATTTAAGAAGCATGCTGCAAATGATTTTTGTGGATACCCAGATATGNCTGTGTTCTTCNTAAGCACTCTTTCAAAAGCTTTGGGTCTGATAATGGAAAAANTTCTGTGATCNGTTTTAATGAATTCAGTTGCACCTTTCATTAATTTCAACGGAACTGCGTTGCCCACCAAATTANAAAATATGATAATCTTGTTCGGTCCAGATGGTCNTTTCTAAGAAATACGGATAAGGTNATTNAAATGCCTGCGGACTANATTAGCTGTGTCTTGCATTTTTTCGANTAGCTCCTNAAAATTNGTTGTGTTCCCAGCTTNTGCCAACATTTTCCGCGGGCCTGAATTATGTGATTTATTTTCTAAGCCTTCAGTCGTTGTGATTCGAAGTGCGGATTCTANGTCGTACCAAAACGTTAGTCCTNCNATAATCTCATTCGCAGCTCTTGAATTCAAAAACCCATGCTCGCGCAATTGATAAANAGAATGAATAGTGTTGGGTGATAAGATCTCTGGACATTCAGCTGCATGAAGTAATTGAAGATATTGAGCGATAAACTCGGCATCAACAAGGCCGCCGGGCNTATGTTTNATATCCCAAATANTACGGCCAGGAAATTCGAGTGCTATGCGGTTACGCATTTCAAGTACGTCGCTAACTAGTTTGGTCTTCTCCCGTTCTTGAGAAAGAACCGCATGCCGCATTGTTTCCAATCGAATTGACAAATCAGTAGGTCCGACAATGACGCGCGCCTTACTTAGGGCCATATACTCCCATGTCCATGCAGAATTCGCGTAGTATTGTTCGAATGATAGGATACTTGTTGCAATAGGTGCTTTTTTACCATCCGGACGCAGTCTGGTGTCCACATCGTAAAGTCTTCCCTCTCCGGTAAGCACGGAGAGAGCTGTGATTATTCTTTGGGCTAAGCGCATAAAGTAGATATTGGCATCAAGTGGCTTNACCCCATTTGATCTCGTTTCTGATGGTGAGNAACTGTAAACAAAAACCANATCAAGGTCGGANCCCTGCATTAGCTCGCGGCCGCCAAGTTTGCCAAAAGCTATAATTGCCATGCAGCCCGTTTCCAAAGAACCATGTGTTTCGCTAAATTCGTTATTTGCACATTCACTCATTGCCTGCAGAGCTGTCTCTGCAATATCGGATAGCGTCTCGCAGCATTCATGCCCATTAACAGCACCAAGCAATAACTGCGTACCATTTTGAAATTTTTTATCATTGGTCCAACGTCTGACTATATCGAGTTGATCTTGAAAGTCGTTTGCTTGCTGCAGATNTGTGGAAAGATCTTCGATTAAGCTCTTGCGATTACCAAGTGGCGAGTAAAAATCCTGGGAAAGCACATGNTCAAGAAGACCTGGGTTTTTACTCAGTCGTNTTGCGAGTTTTGGNGCGTTTCCCATAATGTCTGTNACAAGCTCTAAAACTGATGGTGAATTGGCAAACATTGACAATGTTTGTACTCCACTGGGAAGCGCTTTTAGAAANGCATCAAATCGCATGAATGCCCTNTCGGGTTGAGTGCGTGAACCAAATGTTTTCAGTAGGTGAGGCATTAATTCGGTAANGATCTGTCTGGCGCGTTCCGTGCGTGTTGCACGATATTGCCCCCTATGCCAGTTNCGTACCGCNTCGGATATGGATTCTGGATCAGTGAAACCNATTTTCNGCAAATTCANCAAAGTATCCGCATCATTNTCTACCCCGGTAAAAACAAGATTACCTTCAGCCCCTAGNTTTTTTGANTCTTCAAATAGTTTTGCGTAATGAAGTTCCACTNTCTTAAGNGTTTTCCTTAATTTTCCTCTAAATGANGTNGCGTCAAGAAAACCGGCAAACTTACCAATTGCTCTAATTCCTTCGTCAGTTTTTGGTAAGTNATGAGTTTGCCGATCATCAACCATCTGCAAGCGGTGTTCTAAATGGCGAAGGAATACGTATGCATTGCAAAGGTCTTTTGNTACTTGCACAGATATTCGGTTTTTTGCGGCCAAGGCAAAAAGTGTTTCAACTAGGTCGCGTTTACGGAGTGTGGGAANCCGTCCGCCCCAGATGAGTTGCTGTGTTTGAACAAAAAATTCTATTTCCCGTATTCCGCCACGCCCCACTTTGATATTGTGTCCATTTATGGATATCTTGTCTCCCCCACGGAAGGCGGCAATNTGTCTTTTGACTGAGTGAATATCCTGTATGGCCGCGAAATCCAAATTTCGCCGCCATACAAAAGGCCGNATNCGCGTNATAAAATCATNACAAACCCTAGTGTCCCCAGCAACTGGCCGGGCGCGNATCATCGCTAGNCGTTCCCAATTTTGTCCNATACTCTCGTAATACCCGATAGCGCTATCGATTGGTATTGCCAGGGGATTCGAGCCCGGTGCAGGACGTATTCGAAAGTCAGTTCGGAAAACATATCCGTCTTGGGTNCGTTCCTCTAAAATCTTAATNATGAGCCTTGTAAGGCGAACCATTCCGCGACCAAGTTTGTCCGGTTGATGTGTTATAGTGTGCCTNGGGTCATAGATCGCTATTANATCAACGTCACTTGAATAGTTGAGTTCCTGCGCTCCAAGCTTTCCCANACCNATAATAGNGTATCCACCAGCCTTTTCCGGGGTTTTTGAGGNNGATATCTGCANTACTTTTGCGTTNGACAGCTGACGAAGNCCAAACCGAACGGCGATGTTGATNGCAGTATCGGCAAATTGACTNAGGGTTGAAGTGACTTGATTGACAGACCAAAGACCTGCAATATCTGATATTGCAACCAACATCGCAATTTGTCGCTTAGCGCGGCGCAGACCTAACATTAAANTTGTAAGATTGTTNTCCTGTCCGANNTCAACTTCTATTTTATNAATGATGGCGTNGCTGACACCTTCCGGGCCCTCTTCCAGAATTTGAAAAAACAAGGAGGNCTCNCTCATAATGCANTGAGTTAGGAATGAACTGTTACCAAANATTGCTCTCAGGAAACTGCCACCGTCATGTTCAACAAGGTATTGCCGAAATGGGNCNTCCTCTTCTGAGGCCTGAGCAAGCCACCTATCTATACCANCCTCCGCCNTGCGAATNCNTCCTNCAGATGGAAGCTTTTTGATNGANCCAAAAAATNTTGAAAATCTCTCTGTCAACTNCTGGTTTCCCTATGCAANCGAATGTCGCAATGCTATTNCTTTANACCTAACAATTCGGCAAATAGCTGTGTCGCAACGACGCATTAAAATAGTTNTAAAAATANTTTTGGGCCTCCTTNTAGGCGGTCTGATTCTAGCTGCTCTNTTGGCTTGGCGGTTATCAACCTCACCACTGTCNCTNAATTTTGCTACGCCTTTCATCGAACGCAATTTTAGCGCTGTTGACAAGTCCTACGTTGTGCGTATNGACGAAACCGTACTNATTTGGGACGGATGGCGTCGTCCAGTTGANNTTAGNGCCCGAAATATTGANATTTTTAGCCGCGATGGCAAATTGCTGGTGAGTCTGCCGCAAGTTTCTATCGGGCTATCAATGCGCGCTATACTTAAGGGGCGTTTAGCAGTGGCTACNTTAGGAATTCGCTTGCTTCGAGGCTCAATAGCACGGTTTCCAGATGGTGTATTTACAGTGGACTTGCAGCCGAAAGAGGGAAAAGCCCAAAGTATTGGCGGGCTTTTAAAAGTCGCGGCTCGTGAGTTGGTGCGCCGATATGGTTCAACTGATGGGCCACTCGGNTACTTAAAACGTGTAAATATAATTCAATCCCAGTTTACCTTCGATGATCGTTTGGCAGGAATAATCTGGCACTCTCCTCGTGCTGATATTGTAATGTCACGCGAGGCGGCAGGCNTAAAGACTGATGCTGCGATCGTCATAGAAGCCAACAAACGTCGCGCAAATTTATTTGCACAATTTGTATATGAAGGACGGACAGGCGAGTTCTTAGCTCGTACTCGCTTCGAGAATTTAAATCCCTCCCTTGTAGCTCGCTCGGTGAGTGGCCTCAANGACCTAGTCAACTTTAATATGCTTGTCACCGGGGAGGTCGCGATTGGTGGTACTCAAAATGGGACCATTACTAAAATTGGTGGAAATATTGCGACTCCAGTGGGACGGATTGAAGGAGAATTTGAGATAGACCCCCTTGAAAGTAATATNGTTGGGTTAGCTCGATTTAAAGGGATAAATGTGGCTGAGGTTTCTAAACGTGTATCGTGGCTAAAAAAAATGGCTGGATTACAGGTTAATCTCAATGGCAGCGTTGGAGGCAGGGCGACCTTAAATGGCGATATTAGCGAGTTAGAATTTAACCTTGCTTCAGGCAGCGGAGCACTNGAAATCCCGCACNTGTGGNAATCGTCACGCAAAATTAAACAGGTNCGGTTAAAAGGCACTTTAAGTAATGGTTTAGAAAAAATTGAGCTTTCAGAAGCAATTNTNGATTTTGGTGGGCCGAAGATTGANGCAGAAGCACAGGNGGAGCGCATTGGTGGTGAGGCACGGCTCAAAATAAATGCAAATCTGTTTGATTTACCGTTCGAAGGGCTGAAAAATTATTGGCCAAAACAATTAGCTCAATCTGCCCGTCGCTGGGTCACACGNAATATACGTAANGGCTTTGCGCGNGAGACGAATCTACAACTAATAGGTTGGATGCCAGGTAACGACTTGAATAAATTTAAGGCGTCAAGTGTAAAAGGCACAATGCGGTATGAGGATCTTAAGGTCGCGTACTGGTCGCCGCTGCCAAAGATTGAGGGNGCGGGCGGTACTGCTACCTTNTCTGACAAANGNTTCGATATGTTGGTTTCTAGCGGTNAATTGCGGGATATTCAAATTGATCAGGCGCANGTGAATATGTANAAGCTCGACACTGACAACGAGCAAATTTCTGTTGATGTTCTTATGCGTGGACCGCTCCGGACTGCACTNGAAGTGCTTGATCATAGGCCTTTGGGCTATATTCGNNAACTTGGTCTATCAGCTGGAGATGTAAGTGGATCAGCGGCAATTCGACTAAGAATGGATTTCCCGCTTGATACGAACGTAGATAGGGATGAACTGAGGGTTCGATCAAGTGCTACCCTCAAAGATGTTGCTTTCGCTCCCGGNCCATTTGGNCTCGANATNCGGGATGGNCANTTCAAATTTAAGATGGTTGAAGATGAAATGTCCGTAAGAGGGCCAGCGCAAATTAATGGAGCGGCAACTCAGATCGTCTGGCGCGAGTTTTTTTCTGNAAAACACAAGATAAAAAGCGATTATAGCCTNCACGCTTTGTTGGACTCAGCCGCTTTTGAAGGACTTGGTATTCCTAGTGTAAACATAATGACTGGGACTATGANTGCCGATGTAAAGTATGCAGTCCATAAAAATGGAAACCGAAANTTGAAAGGGAATATCGATTTCAGCAAAGCGTCGCTCGACTGGCCAGAATTCGGTTTGGCTAAAGAAGTTGGGAAGAGCACTGTGGCGGAAGTGCGTGCTGAATTCGATCAAAATGGGATTGTAACATCTGCCAGNACTGAATTCTCAGGTGAGGGTTCCTCGGGTAGCGCAGATTTTAAGATGCACTCAGCGCCGGATGAAAGGTGGAAATTACAATTCAATCAACTGACAATTGTTAACAACACAGTCGATGGAGTACTCGTTTGTCAGGATGATGGAGTATTTGCCGGAACGTTGGGGCTTGATAGACTTGATGTTCAATATGTTATGGAAAGGCTTGAAGAAGAGACTTTGGTGGAAAACACAAAAGAGTCTATCGCGCTAAACATCAACGCCAGCATTGGATTATTAAGTTGGGGCATCAAACGACAATTACAGGGCGTGGATCTCTCAGTTAGGTTTGATAATAACAGCATACAAAAATTCAAGTTGTCTGGTGGTGTGGATAAACGGGCTANNCTTTTGATAGATTATCAGCCATTTTCGATNGGGTACANATTATCTGTAGAAACGGATGATTTTGGAGCGTCGCTCAAAGCACTCGACATTGCTAAGAATGTAAGNGGCGGAAAACTGAAGATAAAAGGGAAGCGGCCGAGTTTNAANGCACCNATGGAAGGNGAATTCATTGTCAGCAANTATCGGCTCCGAAAAGTACCATTGTTCGCAAGAATATTTCAGGTTGCCTCATTGACCGGCATTGTNGATGCATTTGATCGAGAGGGGTTAGAATTCGACACACTTGAAGGCCGTTATGCTTACGAAGCAAAACTTTTGCGNTTGGATAATACACGTACTTTTGGATCTTCAATTGGGATAACGACCGAGGGCACTTTAAATCTGAAAAATGATAGCGCTGATCTTGGTGGTGCTTTAATACCAGCCTACACATTGAACCGCATCCTTGGACAAATTCCTCTTCTTGGGCCNATTCTTACAGGAGGGGACGATGAGGGTTTGTTCGCAGCCACCTATTCAGTTAAGGGAGCACTCGCCGATCCAGATATTTCAGTGAATCCCCTATCTGCNTTGGCTCCAGGTTTATTGAGAAAATTCTTAGGAGTGTTCGATGCCGAGACTGGTGATCCAGATGCTCCGGCCATTTCTGGCCCAAATGCTCCGGCTCCGTTAGACGGGAAAACCGGGAATGCCAATACTGGCAGTTCACCTTAACTAAACGATGCCTAGAGTTTAATTNTATCTCGTTAATAGAAGGGCGTGACGTTTTTTGCCNGCNGAGAGCTTTATTACTCCGTCTTGATTGATGTCGGTAGTTGTAATTTGAGCAAGTTCTTCACTGATCTTTTTATCATTTAGTTTTGCACCGCCGCTCTTGATCAATCTTCGTGCCTCACTATTGGATTTTGCAAGCCCTGCCCTAGTAAAAAGTACAAATGCTGGAAGTCCATCTATTAATTCTTTTTTCTTAAGCGAAAAACACGGAAGGNCATTNCCTATTCCACCTTCAGCAAACGTTCTACGAGCACTTTCAGAGGCAGCCATAGCCGCTGCGCGNCCGTGGCATAGCGCCGTTGCTTCAGTTGCGAGAACCGACTTCGCTTCATTAATGTCTGCACCTTCGAGTTTCTCATATTCGGCAATNTCGGNGTCCGGTAATTCAGTGAATAACCGCATGAAGCGGCCTACATCTGTGTCCTCGGTATTTCGCCAGAATTGCCAAAATTCGTAAGGTGGTAGACGTTCTTTGTTGAGCCAAATAGCTCCCTCGGCGGNTTTACCCATTTTAGAGCCNCTTGCNGTCGTTATCAGATGGGTTGTTAGGCCAAANAATTCTTTACCGTCAAGACGCCGCCCGAGCTCTATGCCACTTACTATATTTCCCCACTGATCTGAGCCACCCATTTGAAGCTGGCAATTGTGATTTCTCGACAACTCCACAAAATCGTATGCTTGCATAATCATGTAATTAAACTCTAAAAAACTTAGTGGNTGTTTACGCTCGAGNCTAAGCTTGACAGAATCAAGGCCGAGCATCCTGTTAACNGAAAAATGGCGCCCAACGTCGCGTANAAAAGGTATGTACTGTAAATTATCNAACCAGTTNGCATTATTGACCAGAATGGCGTCTGTTGGGTTATCTCCAAACGAGAGGAATCGCTCAAAAACCCCTTTAATATTGTCGATATTTGACTGAATATCTTTTTCNGTAAGTAATTTGCGGCTTTCGTCTTTTCCAGATGGGTCACCGACTTTGGTTGTCCCACCGCCAACAAGCACGATTGGTTTGTGGCCCGTTTGTTGTAAAAGACGCAGCAACATAATTGGCACCAAGCTTCCAATGTGAAGTGAGNCTGCGGTTGCATCAAAGCCTATGTANCCAGTAATTGAAGAGTTTGTAGCAAGAGCGTCTAGCCCGCTAGGATTAGTGCAGTCNCTGATATANCCCCGTGATTTTGCACGTTCAAGAAATGTCGATGTAAATTCANCCATGTGTGCCATTTAGCACAATCAATAGAATCCGACAACGAGTGGCAAAAATGCTGGTATAATCTATTTATGTTGGTAGTTGGACTCATGAGCGGCACGTCTCTAGACGGTATAGATGTCGCTTTAATCGAAACCGATGGAGAGCGGATAGAAGGTCACCTNGGTGGCATGTCACTGGCCTATGAGTGTAAATTCCGAGATCGTTTGCGAGCATGTCTAGGTTCTACTACCCATGACCCCAAAACCCAATCCATAGAAACNGAACTGACGGACCTCCATGCAAATGCAGTATCNTTGCTTTTGGATAAGCTCGGTGTGAAGCCAAAACGAATTGGTTTGATTGGTTTCCACGGTCATACNATATGTCATCAACCAGAGCACCGTTTCACATGGCAATTAGGGNATGGCGCTCAATTGGCCAATGTTACTGGCATAGANGTAGTGTGCGATTTTCGCAGTGCTGATGTNGCCGCAGGTGGGGAGGGAGCTCCCCTTGCTCCTGCTTATCATTATGCCTTGTGCAAAGGCATAGAAAAACCATTAGCCATTCTTAATCTTGGTGGCGTAGCTAATGTGACCTGGTTGGGTGACNCCGGTAGCATTTTAGCTTTTGATACTGGGCCTGCTAATGCTCTCATTGATGACTGGATGGATGGGAAAGTTGGNATTGCATATGACCANGATGGTCGGTGGGCAGCACAAGGTATCTCACANACTGATTTTGTTACNGCATGGCTGAATAATGATTACTTTAGNCGAAGGCCTCCCAAATCACTTGACAGAGATTTTTTTAATTCTGATCCTATAGCGNATTTGTCAATAGAAGATGGCGCAGCAACTTTGACTGAATTCACGGTCAAGTCTGTTCAGGTTGCAACNCAATTTTTCCCGAGTGTCCCGCTGAGGTGGCTGGTTACGGGTGGAGGACGAAAGAATACCACTATAATGCAATCTTTAATCTCAACTCTAGAGTTACCTTGTACTAGGGTAGAAAGCTTGGGGTGGAATGGCGATTTGCTTGAGGCAGAAGCATTTGCATTTTTAGCTCTAAGGTCGAAGTATAAACTGCCNATAAGCTGGCCTAGCACCACGGGTGTGTCTACACCTTTGACTGGCGGACGCCTGTTTAAGGGAAGACGATAGACTAAACTAAACTGATAAACCTTTTAGTCGTCTTTGCCACTGAGAAGACGTTCATCAACATAGCTTGCAACTTCCTTTTCCAGCTGTTCCATTTTATTTGTAAAGAAATGATTAGCTCCGGGGATCGTCGTATGGTCAATACGTATGCCCCGTTGTTGACGTAATTTTTCAACAAGTTTTTCCACTGAGTCAGGTGGCACTATGTCATCTTTATTGCCTGTTACCATGATTCCAGATGAGGGGCATGGAGCAAGGAAGCTAAAGTCGTACATGTTGGCTGGTGGAGCTATGGAAATGAATCCAGCTATCTCAGGTCTACGCATTAGCAATTGCATTCCGATCCAAGCGCCAAAGGAGAATCCGGCAATCCAACATTGACCTGCATTCTCATTATACTCTTGGAGCCAATCTAGGGCAGCTGCAGCATCAGAGAGTTCCCCTTCGCCGCGGGAGAATGTTCCTTGTGATCGTCCCACGCCGCGAAAATTAAAACGAAGACAAGAGAAGCCACGACGCACAAACATATAGTACAATGTATAGATAACTTTATTGTTCATTGTGCCGCCATGTTGCGGGTGAGGGTGCAAAAACAACGCGATAGGAGCGGTTGCATTGTTGTTGTGGCGATAACGCCCCTCGATACGACCTTCAGGTCCATTTATAATAACCTCGGGCATGATGTTTTTTCTTACTCTCCTCGGCATTGATACGAGTTTATCAATGCCGTCCTATTGTTACGTTAATGGTGCATTCGCATGTATAATTGGCTAATCTTGACCCTCGGAGTCGAGGATTATATATCCAGGTGATGTTATCAGGATTAAAATAAATTTTTTTCTAGCTTTAGGATATAAGTTTAGCATGTTTGTTTGCTGAAGTGAAAAATAACTGAACTACACCGGAACACTAGTGCATAGGCCAATGTTCAAAGTTATTCGTGATGAAATTGATGCTATGATGCAGCGCGACCCTGCGGCTCGCTCGCGTGCTGAGGTTTTTTTCTGTTATTCTGGGTTCCACGCCTTGGTTTTACATCGTTTCGCCCACCTTGCATGGCAGCGGGATTTTCGGTTTTCAGCGCGGTTAATATCTCAATTCGGAAGATTTTTGACGGGAATAGAAATTCATCCGGGTGCTTCAATAGGCAAGCGCTTATTTATTGATCACGGCATGGGTGTGGTGATTGGTGAGACAGCGGAACTTGGTGATGATGTTACAATTTATCAGGCCGTAACCTTAGGAGGAATTGCTCCATCGATTAACTCAGAAAGTCAGCGCGAAAGGAACCGTCACCCAACACTTGGCGATGGGGTTATTGTTGGTTCAGGTGCTCAAATTTTGGGTCCGATAAATGTCTCGGCCGGAGCTCGCATTGGTGCAAATGCTGTCGTTACCCAAGATGTACCCGCAGCACTTACAGTTGTAGGAATTCCGGCTCGGGTAGTGGAACACAAAGATATCGATGTTGCAGAGGTTTTTAGGCCTTATGGTACACCACTCGGTGATCTTCCCGATCCACTAGTGCGATCGTTAGAGGGATTAGTTGAGCATGTTGCAAACTTACAGGCGCGAATTGATTTGCTAGAGAAAGCTTCGGAAAAAAAGATGAAAAAAAATAAATGAAAATCATGTTAAAAACCCATCGAAACTATTCAGCCAAACGTTGTGTGATGCTTCAACGATGATTTATCTTGATTACAACGCAACAGCACCAATGAGGCCTTCGGTAAAACGTTGTGTCATCGAAGCATTGGATGTTTCAGGCAATCCATCATCTATTCACAGCAGTGGAAGACGTGCTCGTGCTATGGTCGAGAAAGCACGTGGTCAAATCGCCAATTCATTTGGCGTAAGGCATGAGAATATTATCTTCACTAGCGGTGCCACCGAAGCAAACACATTAGCGTTAGCTGGCAGCAAATGTAGGCGGGTTTTCGTCTCGGGCGTCGAACATCACTCGGTTCTTGAGGCTGTGGATCATGTGGAAAAAATTGCTGTTGACCAGGATGGTCTTGTTAGTCCGGAGTGTCTCGATACTCTTTTGCGACATAACGGGAATTCTGTGCTGGTTTCGGTTATGCTAGCCAATAATGAGACCGGTGTAATTCAGCCTATTGCTGAGTTGGCGCGTATTGCGCACGATTATGGAGCGTTGTTTCATTGTGACGCTGTTCAAGCACCCGGCCGGATTCCGCTAAATATGAACGACTTAGGCGTGGATCTGATGACGCTGTCCGCGCACAAAATAGGTGGACCCAATGGTGTCGGTGCGTTATTTCTAGCGCCTGGGATTGAGGTTGCATCAACAATGAATGGCGGAGGTCAAGAACGGGGGCGCCGCGGCGGCACCGAAAACGTCGCGGCCATTGCTGGTTTTGGTGCAGCTGCAATGTATGTAAACGAGATGTTGAATAAAGCAGGGCAAATTGGCAAGCTTCGGGATGGAATGGAGCAGGCTATACTCGAACAAGCACCGGAGGTTGTGATCCACGGACACAAAGTACCCCGTCTGGTGAATACGAGTTTATTTGGGGTTGACGGAGTATCGGCAGAAACTCAGGTAATAGCTCTCGACCTTTCAGGAATTGCTATAAGCTCTGGCTCTGCTTGTTCATCTGGAAAGGTTGGCCCTAGCCACGTCCTGAGAGCGATGGGATTATCCGAAAGTATGTCAGCTTCATCTATAAGGGTAAGTATTGGCGTTGAAACAAAAGAAGAGGAAATAACGCGGTTTGTAGATGCCTGGGTGTCGAGTTTAAAAATGATTAAACAGCAAGTTGATGCTGCTTGATCGAAGAATGAGTTCGGTGGTCTCATATGACAGATGAACCTGTTTACCTTGATTATCAAGCGACAACGCCAGTAGACCCTCGCGTTCGTAATGTTATGTTGCCGTGGTTTGACGAGATGTTTGGCAATCCGCATTCCAGTGATCACGCTTATGGTTGGGTAGCTGAACAGGCAGTTGAGGACGCACGAGGTCATATAGCTAAACTGATAGGCGCCAAGCCGAGTGAGATAACCTTTACGTCTGGCGCAACGGAGGCTAACAATTTAGCGGTGAAAGGGACTGTACGGGCGATTTCATCTGACCGTAATCATGTCGTCACCTGTGCAACTGAACACAAATGTGTGCTGGAGAGTTGCGCTCGTTTGGAACGAGAGGGGTTCACCGTTACTTACCTTCCAGTTGAGAAGAGCGGCTTGCTTGATCTTGACCTGTTGGAAAATGCATTGAGTGAGCGCACCGCGCTTGTTTCGATTATGATGGCCAATAATGAAATAGGAGTGATTCAGCCTGTAACGGAAATAGCAAGTCTTTGCGCGAGGGTCGGTGCGTTGTTTCATACTGATGCTGCACAAGCTGTTGCAAAAATACCCATTGACGTTAACGTGATGGGAATAGACCTGCTCAGTATTAGCGCTCACAAACTCTATGGACCAATGGGTATTGGGGCATTGTACGTTCGTCAGAAGCCAAAGATTAAAATTGAACCATTATTAGATGGTGGTGGACAGGAACGTGGATTGCGCTCTGGTACCGTCCCTGCACCGCTTGCCATAGGTTTTGGGGAGGCATGTCGTTTAGGTTCGGAAAATATTTCTGAAGAAGCTGACCGAATTACGCACTTAAGGGATCAATTTTTAGCGCAAATTTTCGATAGTTTAGATGATGTAAAATTAAACGGGGACCTCGAAAAACGCATTCCCGGAAATCTAAATTTATCATTTCCAGACATAGACGCACAGGATTTAATGATGCGTTTGCCGGGTATAGCACTGTCCTCGGGATCAGCCTGCACCACGTCCTCAGTAGCGTCATCGCATGTGTTGCAGTCGATCGGTGTTGAGAAGCGTCTATTGCACAATGCTATTCGCATTGGATTTGGCAGGTTCACAGTTGAAAAAGAAGTAGCCTTCGCTGCTAAAGAAATTATTCAAGCGGTGTTGTCGCTGAGAAATGCCACTCAGATTTATGAGAAAAATTAATGATGGCCAAAATAGTATTTCTCAGTGCTGAAGGCGACGCTCAGGAAGTGGATGCGCCAGAGGGGTATTCGGTATTAGATATAGCGCATCGTAATGGTATAGATATGGAAGGAGCTTGCGAAGGTCAGATGGCTTGTTCTACTTGCCATGTGATTGTTGACCCGGCGTGGATTTCAAAATTACCAGCACCCTGTGAGGAGGAAGAAGGGTTGCTTGATTTGGTTACAGGCCTTACCCAGACTTCCCGACTCGGATGCCAACTTACAATGATTGAGGCATTAAATGGCCTCACCCTGCAGTTACCACACCGAAAGAACAATTTAATTTTTGAAGACTAGCTTTCTACTTTGAAGTCTAAGAAAACTTGATTTTAATAGTATAGAATCAGTCGGTTGGCATGATTTTCTTCGTAAACATCGAGAGATGTAAACATTACGAGATGGCCTTTTCCATGAAATACGGTCAATAAAAATATAACTCGATTTGACCGCTTTTCCCACGCTAGCTAATATTTTGTATGTATTAAGCGACGAGATACAAAATATGGTGGGTGGTTTAATTTTGTTTACATATCTGTGCTTGAGTAAACTTCGCATCGCAGTGAAATATTTTTTGAGCAGTCTAGTCGTTGGCTTGCTAGCGTGTACTTTGGGGTTATTTCCAGTTGCAGAAGCTTCCGTTGGTGAAAACTACTCTGCCAACGCGAATGTTAGCGTCACTCAACTTCGGAGTGGCGAGCATGCGAATTTTTCACGCGTCGTTCTCGATACTACCGGTCAAGTAAATATTAAGTATGATACAAGTCCCGATGGCAAGACTATTGCTATTGTAATTCCAAAAGCTAAGTGGAAAGCCCGTAATACTTACGCATACTTGAGGAGTAAAAATATTGACAGAATAGAGTTTGTTCCTGCTGCGGGAGGTGGTGGGTCTTTGTTAATAGAAGGGAAAAGGCAACTTGGCTTACGTTGGATTAGAGGATTGAAGCCGAGTGGTAAATATGGGCATCGGCTAGCATTTGACGTTGTGCCAAAAACATCAAGAACGCTGCCATCGAAAGCAACCGTTATTCGTAATACGGTCCGCGGTATGAAAGGCCAGGTAGTTCAATCAGTTTCGTCTAAGGTGCCGACATCGGTAAAGAAGGTTGCATCCGGCCATATTACATCTCAAACACCTCAGAAGTTTCCTACATCAATACGTACCAAGACAATGGCAGGTCACATCGGGTCGGCGCGCATGGACCCCTACATTGCGCTTAAAAGTGGGTCTTTCTTTGCCAGTGACGGTTCNTTAGATCTCGATGACCCAGCGGCNTCCCACAATGTCGAAACAGATGCACCGCTTACTTCTGGCGTGTTTAGTGGTGCTTTAGGAATTAGTTGGGCGTCATATGGNTTGCCTGTAAGGAATGAGTTCGAGTTCACCTATAGAATGAAGGCTGACACCGACATAACTACAACAAATNGAACNAGTGGGGTTGCACAGGCGGGAACNGCCGAAATCAGCAGNGTTAACTTTATGCTAAATAGTTTTTACGATTTTCCAATACAATCAAAGTTCTCTCCTTTTATAGGCTTGGGTTTAGGGGTTTCTCAAAATGACCTTGAAGTGAGTACAACGCTTAACGGAGTCTCACAAACGTATGAGTCAGATGCGTCAATAGGTTTTGCCTATTCATTAATGGCAGGAACAGGCTACAGGGTGTCTCCGCGTTGGCTTGTAGACTTCGCCTATCGGTACATCGATGCAGGAAGTTTGCGCACGGCTCTAGGTTCCGGTGGAAATACGAACCGTCGCTTTGACCGCGGCGGTCTGCGGAGTCATGATATAATGTTAGGTCTTCGTTATGGTATCTAGCAATTTCTTTTGTCGAAATGCCAGTGACTGATCGCCCTACTTTTTTTGATCGATTAAAAGAATCTTGTCCGGATATATGGGAGGCATACACCCGTCACCCATTCGTAGTAGGGTTAGGTGATGGAACTCTTCCAAAGACATCTTTTCGTTACTATCTCAAACAGGATTATATTTTTCTCATACATTTTTCCCGAGCTCATGCACTCGCGGCTTTTAAAGCGGACCAAATTGAAGATATACGAGATTCAGCAGCTACAGTGAGCGCTCTTGCCGATTATGAAATGAAACTGCACATCGACTACTGTAATGAATGGGGAATAACTGAGGCAGCATTAGCAAATACGAAAGAAGCGCCAGCTAACTTAGCCTACACGCGTTTCGTGCTTGAGAGAGGTATGGTNGGGGACNTGTTAGATTTACAAGTGGTGTTAGCGCCNTGCATAGTAGGATATGCAGAAATAGGTTCGTGGCTTGCAGAAGGCTCATTAACTAAGCGCCTCAATAACCCCTATAATCGTTGGATTGATATGTATTCGGGCGAGGAATACCAAGCGATTGGACAGGCAGCAATAAAGAAACTTGACAATTTAGCGGTGCGGTACGGAGGTAACACCAGATTTGATGCCTTAGCTGCAAATTTTCAAATAGCAACTAAACTTGAAATTGATTTCTGGCAGATGGGATTGGGCGCCGGCAAATGACTTTTTATGCTGTAATATCCATCAGTGTACCTCGTATTTGTGAAACTTGACTGCCAACCAGCCGGCCGCTTGGGTCAAAGGCAATGAACTGAGGCTGTATCCTTGGGTTTCCTCTTGCAAGAGCGGCAGAATTTCGGCCCGCATTATCTGATGCAAAGCTCAATGCGCTTGCTTCTGCCGAAACAAAAGCACCGTTACCCGCGGCCCGAGCAATAGGCGTAAAAGAAAAGAAATTTGTGGAAAGAATGTTTCCGCTGATTATTTCGGTCATCCAGAGAAGCTCTCAATAACGTATTTTTTTTCAATGTTGCGGATAGCAGTTCTGAGGTCAATAGTGTAGAGCAAGGCTTGCCAATTTTTAAAAACAAGCATAATTGCGTTTAAATTCGAAAAGCCTATATTCAAAAGATGGATCGCTTAATAAAAAATAAAAAACCCGAAGATAGTAAAATTGTGGTGGCGATGTCAGGTGGAGTTGACTCCTCTGTAACCGCCGCTCTTTTATCGGAAGCAGGTTATAACGTTATAGGCATTACTCTGCAGCTATACGATCATGGGGCAGCGACAAAAAAAAAGGGTAGCTGTTGCGCCGGTCAAGACATACATGATGCACGTGATGTGGCAGACAAAATTGGAATACCGCATTATGTGCTAGATTATGAGACTAAATTTCATGAATCAGTAATACGAGATTTTGCGGACAGCTATGTTGCAGGCGAAACGCCTATTCCGTGCGTGCGATGTAACCAAACTGTAAAATTTAGAGATCTACTCTCAACGGCCCGTGAACTCGGTGCTGACGCTTTAGCAACTGGGCACTACATTCGGCGGGTTGGCGGTCCAAATGGAGCAGAGCTTTATCAAGGATCTGACAAAAGCAGAGATCAAAGTTACTTTCTTTTTGCTACAACTCAGGAGCAGTTGGAGTATCTTCGGTTTCCGCTAGGTGAGTTGCCGAAAGGAGAAACACGTGCCCACGCTGAACGGTTTGACCTTTCCGTATCAGCAAAACCCGATAGTCAGGACATTTGCTTCGTTCCCAATGGCTCCTACGCCAATATTGTTGAAAAACTTCGGCCAGGGTCAATAGAGCCCGGGGATATTGTAGACTGTAACGGCCGTGTGCTTGGGCAACATAACGGGATAATAGGTTTTACTATTGGTCAACGTCGAGGTCTCCATATTGGAGGGCGAGGGCCGAATTCGGAACCGCTGTACGTTATTCGCCTCGAACCAAAAGAAAAGCGCGTAGTTGTAGGTCCCCGCAAAGCCTTGGCAGTTCCAAAAATCAGAATTGATCAGGTGAACTTGCTGGTAGGGTCAGGCGAAATAAGTCGGCTTAAAAAGGTGATGGTAAAGTTTCGATCAGCTATGGAACCAGTGCCAGCTTCGGTTAAATTACTCCCAGGCAAGCAAGCAGAAGTGCATTTTTCCGAGCCACAATTCAGCATATCTTCTGGCCAGGCCTGCGTATTTTACTGGAATGAGAGAGTGTTGGGCGGAGGATGGATAAAGAGGCATTAAGCATTGTTTCGGGTGGGCCGGCTTTGTATCGTAAGTTCGGTTTTAGGATCGAGTTGACCGGTGGTTAGAGGAAGATTTGTAATCGCTTGCGAACAATTATAATCCTATCTAGCCTCACTTTATGTGGCATTGATCGTTTAAAAGTTAATGCTTTTGCAAATAAGAATATTGCACCTTGGTGTATTCTTTTGTGCTCTCCTGTAAATTAGTACGCTTGACAGCAGATGGGGCGAGCAGTATTTGCTACGGCTCTACAACTTGGTTGGCGGAGTAGCTCAGTTGGTTAGAGCAGTGGAATCATAATCCATGTGTCCGGGGTTCAAATCCCTGCTCCGCCACCATAACTCTTGGAAAACTAAGGTTATCTGGGAGTTTTTTCTTTTTAAAATATCTGCCATTGAGTTAGACAATGTTAGACAATATATTTGATTAAAATATAGTGATCTAATGGAACAGGCATTTATTTTGATGGCACAGAAAAAAAATGTCAGCAAGAACAGCAAGATAGGCAAAAAAATAATAAGAAAAGGTTTGTCTATCTACAAAACAGGTGGTTCGCCCTATTGGTATGCAAGGATGCTTGTAAGAGGGGAACGAAAATATGTTGTTCGTTCCACTAATGAAACTTCCAGAGTTCAAGCAACGATTGCTGCTGAAGAGTTATTAGAAGATTTGAGTAGGGGTCAGCAACTTCAGGGCACCCCTATAAAAAGGCAGTTTGGACATTACGCAGAACAACTTGTGAAAGATCAACGAAGGATTGCAGGGAAAGAACGAGCGAAATCATTTTCTAAAAATGATGAACAAATTCTAAATCGTGACCCTGATGGATTGCTTTCATATTTTGGAAGAATGGATGTTGCAGAAATCAACACTCCAAAAATAAGAGAATATTTGAATTTTCTTGATGATCGCAGAGAAAAACCACTTGCACCCCCAACGAAAGAGAAACAAGTGATTACCTTGCGTAAGGTGCTGACCTACGCATATGAAGAAGGAATTATTCAACAACTTCCTTTGAAACCTAAAATTCCAAGGAAAGATAATCCAAGAGTTGCTTTCACAGAGACAGAATACAAAAAACTGCTCAAAACAACGAGGGAACTATCAAGTGAGGGTATTAAAGTCAGAGGTGTGCCACTCACTATGGAATTATATTATTTTATAACGATGGTGGTTCATTCTTTTATGCGTCCAACAGAGGGAGAGATATTCAATATCAAGCATAGAGATATTAGACTGGTGAAAAATTCAACCTCATTAGAAATCAACTGTATTGAAGGTAAAACTGGTAGTAGGACGCTTAACACTACAACCGATGCTGTAGGAATGTATAAACACCTTAAAGAGTTACATCCTGATCATACGACCGATGATTACATCCTCTTTCCTCAATACAAAAATCGCAGCACTGCGTTACGAAATGTAAATCGGTTATTCAATTATGTGTTGGATGTTGCATCTTTGAAAACAAATGCAAACGATGAAAAATTGGTGCCGTATTCCCTTCGTCATTATTGTTTAAGAACACGATTGAAGAAGAGTGGTGGTGAGATCAATGTCTTCATTCTTGCGAAAAATGCTGGAACAAGTGTTGATCAATTAGAGAGATTTTATATCAGTGATATGGAATTGACAGGCAAAGAAAGACAGAAACACCTTGTAAAGAACTGATTAGCATTAGAATTGTGGGAACATCGCCGCAAACTTTATATGGGCATTATCGGCACCGTGAAAACTTCAACTACCGACAGGTTCTTGCACGGAGATAGATTGCCCCAACCAACATCCTTATGCGTCTGTGTGACTATCCTCGGGGGTTTGGCAGGTTATTTGGCGGTGGTTGGAAGTATATGCGTAAGGCAGACGAACACTTGGATAATGTCTGCAAGGGTCAGTTCCCGAAGAAACCTCCACCTGTATTTTTTATAGGGAAGTTTCA
>PBCW01000015.1 GCA_002718015.1 Rhodospirillaceae bacterium | reverse complement strand
AGGACAATCCTCCATACACTTATCAATTAGCATTACCAGCCGCTCTATTCCAGCAGCCCAACCAACGCCTGGCGTAGATGGGCCACCCATAAGCTCAATTAAGCCGTCATAACGTCCACCGGCAAGGACTGTACCCTGTGCGCCGAGTGAGTCGGTTACAAATTCGAATGTAGTTTGCCCGTAATAATCTAGGCCCCGGACCAAACGTGTATTAATTTTGAAGTCAATACCAATGCGCATTAGACCGTCTTGAACACTTCTAAAAAAGNTTCGGCTTTNCTCACTTAAGTAATCTGATAANACCGGCGCTTCAGNGNCGAGCTCACGGTCTGCTTCATCTTTGGAGTCTAATATNCGNAGAGGATTGCGCTCNAGGCGTGCACGCCCATGATCTGACAGAGAATTTTTATGNGGGGTAAAATAANCTCTCAACGCATCTCNGTATGCATTCCTACTTTCAGCATCTCCTAGGGAATTTAGNTCTAAGACCGTCTTATCGATTATTCCAAGGGANCGAAGTGTACGATGGCCAGCGGCAATTACATCCACATCTGCTGCNGGCGAGGTGATACCTAAAAGTTCAATGCCTATCTGATGAAATTGTCTCAATCTCCCCTTCTGTGGTCTCTCTCGCCTGAACATTGGACCAGCATAAAAANATTTCANTGGAACCTTTTGAGCTAAGCCCTCGGAAATAAAACACCTTGCTACCCCGGCAGTGTTTTCAGGACGTAGGGTCAAAAATTCACCATTCCTGTCCTCAAAACTATACATTTCCTTGGTAACAACATCAGAGGTGTCNCCAAGTGTTCGATGAAAGACCTCTGTAAATTCAAATATCGGGGTGGCTATTTCTTCAAACCCATAAAGCCGAACCATTTTTCGAGCCANATCAACGACTGCGCGATGCTGGCGCATATCNTCGGGAAGTAAGTCATGAGTGCCACGNACNGGTTTAAGATGGGCCATCGCCTAGCCAAAGATCATATTTGTTAAAGAGNATACTCTTTTAANTAAGGTGCCTGCCTTTATCCAAAATATCAAGCAATCACCNGAANCANATATTTTGTTANTCCTGATTCGCGTTTGCATTTAGCTGCTGAGAGTCATNANCTTCATTTTCACGCACAACCTGCCCCTCATCGCTCGTAGTTTCNCGGAAGGCACGGCCTTCAGCGAGAGCATCCGGATCAAGAAGAATATTCCGCCGNACGGCTCCACTNGGCCCTATAGANGGCACAATGTCACCATCAACGGAGATCTCAAGGCCACCCGCATTGCCAGTAAGCATNATCAGCCCTTCACGGTTTNCCATGAGGTAACGATCGCCGGGATAGAGTAAGCGCGAAAGCAAAACCTCACCTTTCAGTTGGTCACGAATTTCCACCCAAGTTGTTCCGATGGCGCGGATTATGACCCTACTATCCTGGGAACCATCTCCATAGGTCTTCGCCTCACGCTTTGCTGAANCTTTAGTCAACAATTCTTGCTCTGTTGCCTGATTAGGTGACGCAGCGGTTTCCTCCTCCACTAGTGATGGTTGGGGACCCTCTGTGTCGGTTTGTAGCTCATTTGATATAACTGCTGCTACCTCTTCACGNTCACCATCCGAGGGCAAAACAGTATTGTTCTGTGGCTGTAATTCATTGGTTTCAGTGCCTAGCACGNTGTTCCCNNTGTCTTTTTTCTGTTNGTTGCCAAGNCTGTTACTNTTATCNGTAGATNGGGGTGCTTNATTTTCTGATTTCTCTATCTCTGTATTCCGGGAACCNGGCAATTCACTCGCCTGTTTCTCATTTNATTTAATCACTTTTGGACTGTCGCTNAGTTGCTTCGGTAANGGAGGTATTATTTCTGCTACCTGTTCATCGTTCCCCAAAAAATATNCCCAGCCACAATATGTAACCAACCCTAGAANCACTGCAACTACCAATATTGCAAGGCTGGGCACTTTGCCTTCAGACAAAGGTGAAGGGAGCACTAATTCTGTTTTTGAATTAATCCCTTTTTGCTCAATTTTGAAAAGTTCTACAATTTCGTCACTATCAAGTCCAAGATGTTCTGCGTAAGCCTTTACAAANCCCAGTGCGTATGTCGGACCTGGCAAATCATTAAAAGAGCTATTCTCGATAGCCTCGAGGTAAGGGTAACGAATGCATAATGTTTCAGAAATGTGTCTGAGCTCTAAACCTTTTTCCTCTCTCAGCAGTCTCAGTATTCGCCCCACCGGCTCCGCTTCCACAGCAGCNGAGTCTTCTGGAATGTCTAAAAACTTGCTTATTATCTCACGTTCCAATTTTTCATGGCCATCTACTTGGTAGNGACCCTCATATTGTTTTAGACCAAGATNAATAACAGTGTANTTTCTGTCAGTTCACCCCTGGTNGTATTGTATAGCTAAAAGTAACCGTGTTGCTACTGAAACCCNACCAANATAAGTATTTTTTATTTGANNTGNAGTGGGTTGCCATAAAATCAATGCTCAGATTTANCAAAACAAGAGTGGACTCCTTATTTCATCNGAGAATAANGTTTCCATCTTGGTATAGATAGGATTAACGNGCNAACAATGATCGAATTTGATNANACTATCCTAANGAGCTTNTCTNCCATTAAGCCTTTAANGTAAATCGATAGATTATCCTCACAAACGTNCTTNAAAATTACCACTAAATTTNATTTAAAAANTTTTTAATAATNAATCGACAAAGATCATTCCGACCACCACCAAANAAACTAAATCNAGTCNATATAGATGCCATTCTTTGAGGCTAGCGTCATNATTGAAACGGAAAAAGGATTTCTTTAGTAGGANTAACAATTATACAACCAAAATCAAAGNCTTCCCCNNTTGAANCAACCCNATATCCGAGNANTCAACTCAATNGCCTTTTAAATTAGNACACTTACCGGTGTATTNACCCGGCTTCTAAATCNTATGCTGNATGCAGCGCACGTAATGCCAATTCGGTGTATTCCTCTGCGATCANGACGCTAATTTTAATCTCTGATGTNGANATAACATGTACGTTNATGCCTTTTTCGGCAAGCGTTTCGAACATCTTCTTCGCCACCCCAGCATGGCTTCGCATACCAACCCCGATNACTGAAATTTTCACNAGAGTCTGATCAGTNAAAAGGTCACCAAATTNCAATTTTNCACCCGANTTATTAATGACTTCGAGCGCACGTTCAAAATCGTTTTTAGCCACTGTAAAGGTTATGCCNGTGCTTTTCCCATTAGCTGACGTACTTTGGACAATCATATCAACATTGACATTTGCNTTGGCCAAGGGTCCAAAAATAGCGGCTGCCACACCGGGACGATCACGTACATCGACCAAGGTTATTTTGGCCTCATCACGACTATANGCAATACCGCTTACAACCTGTTTCTCCAAAATTTCGTCCTCATTCACAACCATTGTCCCTGGTAAATTTTTAAAACTCGACCTTACCTGTAGTCGGACAGACTGNTTCATGGCAAGTTCAACCGATCTCGTCTGCAGCACCTTTGCACCCAAAGATGCCATCTCTAGCATCTCCTCATAAGTAATTTTCTCTAACTTTCTGGCTTGAGAAACAATACGAGGATCACTCGTATAAACACCCTCCACATCAGTGAAAATATCGCAGCGAACGGCTCCAAGTGCCGCCGCTAGCGCAACAGCACTAGTATCTGATCCCCCGCGCCCTAAGGTAGTGACACGACCGCTCGGCGCGAGCCCCTGAAANCCCGCCACGANCGGAANCTGGCCGTTTGCCNNACAGGCCTCNAGCTTGNACGGATCGATGTTACTAATTCGTGCCTTACTATGCGCCTCATCNGTTNGTATAGGGATTTGCCAGGCAAGCCAAGACCGCGCAGGAATGCCCTTTTGTTGAAGTGCCAGAGCCAACAAACCGCTGGTGATTTGCTCTCCNGCAGAAACGACTGTGTCATATTCCGGACCATCGGGTATTCTTGCAAACCCACTTGCATATTTAACCAACTCGTTGGTTGTACCCGCCATGGCAGACACAGTGACTACAAGGTCGTTTCCAGAAGCACGCTCCTCCTCTATTCGATCAGCGACATTTCGGATGCATTCTAAATCAGCGACCGACGTGCCTCCAAATTTCATCACNACCAAAGACATGTTAACAAAATCCTCAATATGCGAATAANTGTCACTGTGACATTACAGTCATTGCTCNTGCAACGCGGCNTATCCATACTCATNNGNNNNGNGTCGCGCAAGCNTGTACACAGAAACATGGGGTTATACAAAAATGATAAAAGAAATACNTTCCCAATTNGATAGAACAATAGATGCTGGTGAANTTAACAAATTTGCGGCAATGGCTGAAGAGTGGTGGGACGAAGACGGCAAGTTTAAGCCATTACACAGGTTAAATCCGNTCCGCATAACTTTTNTGAAAGACCACATAGCTGCACATTTCAGCCGCGACCCCTCAGATCTTGCNCCACTCTCCGGTCTTAACATTCTCGATATAGGATGCGGAGGCGGCCTTATTGCCGAACCACTTACNAGGCTCGGAGCCAANGTAACTGGCNTAGATGCCTCCGAACGCAATATTGAGGTAGCTAGGCTGCATGCAAATAAGATGGGCTTAGAAATTGAATACAAAGCTGCTGCTGCTTCTGATCTTGTCAAATGNGGCTGCCAATTCGANGCAGTGGTGAATCTGGAGGTCATNGAGCATGTAGCCGACGTTGACGAATTTATGAAAGACTGCACGTCATTGATTAAGCCAAATGGATTAATGATCTTGGCAACACTGAATAGAACAGCACAATCATACGTACTGGCCATTATCGGCGCTGAATATCTTCTTCGCTGGTTACCGCGCGGCACACATGATTGGCGNAAGTTCATTCGCCCTTCGGAGCTAGCTGGACTTTGTAGGAAAAATGCATTCGACGTCGCAAAACTTTGCGGCCTTCGATATAATCCGTTCTCCAGCTCATGGGATTTAGCAGAACGAGACGTAGCAGTTAACTATATAGCTGTCATAAAACGGAGAAAAAAAGATCTCACCTAAGTGTATGTAGATTAATTCTTTTGCTGAAGGTCTTAGTTTTTTCGCAGAATGAAGATATATCTAGCTGTCATTTCTTGGCAGCCACGGTACTCGAGTGAAATCTACGCCTTCTTCCTTTAACGCCCTAGCCTCATCTTGGGACGTTTCACCGTAGATATTACGCGGGTCAGCCTCATCATAGTGTATCTTGCGCGCTTCTTCAGCAAAGTCAGGGCCGACATAATCGCAATTATTTTCAATTTCTGCCCTTACCTTTTTCATCACTTCGCGCACTTTGGCAAACTTCGAGTGGTCAATAGTTGAGTTAGTCTGCTCTTTCTGCGCTCCGCTGCCAATACGAGGTGCCATTGGCGCCTTTTCGATCCCTGTATTACCACAAACTGGGCAAGCAATCTCGGTGGCCGATACTTGTTTGTCATATGTATCACTGTCTTTGAACCACGCTTCAAACTCATGATCATGTGCGCATCGAAGGTTGTATAAAATCATGCGAATATCAGTCCCGTCTACGTTACGTTTAGAGCCAGTTGGCAAATCCTACATCTAGATAGATGGGATCGAAACAGACAAAAACAAGCGATCTTTGCTTGGCTTGTATCCAGTTATTGCGAGGTATCTCCCGTTACTCAAGTACTTCGTCCAAACCCAACCCAGAGCACATTGGCCTAGATTAAACTATGTATTTCACCAAGTACATGCCACCCTCATGGTTCTTAGGAAACAATCACGCAAACGCCTCATTAGATTGAGAGTCAGCAACACAGCCCCACTGGAATGCTTTAATAAGCAGAGGACAAATGCTCTGTGGGCTGACCTTTTGAGAGAGATCAATTATAGCAACAACCTTAAACGTCGTTTTCAGGACGAAGACGACAAATTAGCCAATGACCGATCGTGTCTCAATGAGGGGATCATTTTACGGATTTCAACCACCTTTTCGAGATCTAAAATAGCATTTACAAATCCAACTTTTTCACCTCCATCAGCAAGAACCTCTCCCCATGGGTCAACTATAAGCGAGTGACCGAAGCTTTTCCGACCGTCCTCGTGATCGCCGCATTGGGCAGGTGCCACGACAAAAGAACCCGTCTCTATTGCGCGTGAACGCAACAAAATATGCCAATGGGCAGAACCGGTTCTCCGCGTAAATGCTGAAGGAACGGTAAGAATATTTGCTCCAGCTTGTGCTAATGCCCGATAGAGGTATGGGAAACGCACATCATAACAAACCGTGAGCCCAATAGAACCCCACGGCGAAGTAGCTATCACCGCCCTTTCACCTGGTCGATAGCTTTCTGACTCTTTAAAAGCCTCTCCATTGGGAAGAACCACATCAAACATGTGGATTTTGTCGTAATGCGCTACAATTGAACCAAATTCATTCAACAAATAAGAGCGGTTCACAAGGCGTTCTTCACCCTTACTCTTTATTGACAACGAACCGACTAGAATCCATATTTTTAACTCCTTCGCAAGTTCCCGAAAGGCAGAGAGAGCGGGGTCTTCAACTTCTAGACGAGCAGCCTCCTTTGCCAAAATACCCCGACGCTGACAAACATTAACCACCTCGGGTAATGTCACAAACTGAGCGCCTTTTGCCGCTGCTTTTCGTATTATTGCACTGGACGCTGCTATATTCTCGTCAACATCCGTTGTTGAGCAGGTTTGGACACATGCCACGTTCAGAAATCTTTTCATTTTAACTTTCCAGCAGAGTTTCTAATTGCTTTTCAGCTTCCAGACTATACAGATCATCGCATCCACCGATGTGAACATCATTGATGAATATTTGTGGCACCGTTTGCGCGCCCTTAGCACGATCGACCATCAGCTCTTTTTGGCCAGGGGTACCGTCAACATCAATTTCTTCGTATTCAAGGCCTTTTTGCTCCAGCAAAAATTTGGCACGGGCACAAAACCCACAAAGCCGACTAGTGTAAATTTCAATTTTAGCCATTTGAGAGGCCCCTCCTTAGTTAACAAATAACTTATTTTATGAGAAAAAACTAACTCAGAAATTTTATGATTAGTTTCTTATCGTAATCAAAAATGAAGTTATAGTGGCGTGTTGATACAGTTCCATGTCAAGTTGACAAGAAATGGCTAGCCTCTCAAGTCCAGTTTGAGTTCTGGGCACAAGCATACANTNCTANGAAGAGAATTTTTGCCCCTGCCAATACCNGTNAAGGTTTGTTAAAACCTCTACAATTAATATTTCGGCTTTTCGTCGGGTAGNTACATCTGCATGGTAACACGATGACTGATTTAATAACCATTTTTGATCGTAAGCGTCTCATACGCCACCGCCGTCGCGCAGCAGCCTCTTTCTCNAACCATAATTTTTTATTCCAAGAAACTGCNGCTCGGTTACGCGAAAGACTANAGGATATTGACAGAGATTTTCACACCTCGCTTGAACTTGGGGCTCGNNACCCAGTGTTGGGAAATCAAGCATCTGTAACAGTAGATATCGATCCGACACTTGGCAGAGGANAAAAATCATTTGTCTCTATGGACGAGGAATTTTTAGCTTTTACNCCGGCCACGCTCGATCTCNTAATTAGCAATTTGTGCCTTCACTGGACTAACGACTTGCCAGGAGCATTACTNCAAATNCGTAAAGCGTTNAAACCNGACGGGTTNTTTCTAGCTGCAATGCTTGGTGGAGAAACGTTGAAAGAATTGCGCGCCTCNTTAACNCAAGCAGAACTTGAGATTGCCGGTGGAGCGGCCCCACGCGTTTCACCTTTTGNCGATATCCGCGACGCGGGTGCCTTATTGCAGNGAGCNGGTTTNGCCTTACCNGTGACGGACATCGATACCATTAACGTTACATATGAAAATGCATTTGTTTTAATGAAGGACCTGCGTGGCATGGGCGANACAAATGCANTGACNTGCACGCCAAGTTCNGTGCCGGCACGGGCTTTATTCCCAAANGCTGCTTCATTNTATCAGCAACGCTATGCAAATTCAAAAGGAAGAGTTCCTGCCACATTTCAGGTTCTNTATCTGCACGGGTGGGGCCCNGACCCATCNCAGCCAAAAGCGCTCAAACCCGGAAGNGCTAAAANTCTTCTAGCAGACGCGTTGAATTCTCCNGANATGGCTAGCGGAGAAAAGGCAAAACCCGAGACGAAATTTTGAGTAGGTGATANATGTATAATGAAAAAAAATCTCATCGNCTTCCCATACTTAGTTGNATCAGTGAAGCCTATGAGTTNCTNTGGACTAATCGTGCAGACTTTGTACTTATGTCTGCTCTTCCAGTCTTTATANTAGCCTTAGTGCATACTGNTGCNTTTTCCGTCTTCCCTCAACAGGGCTCNACCCCACCAATNNATGCTATTGCAGTGCGTGAAACTGCAGCAGCTTTTCTTTACGCAATGTTTGGCGTGGCATGGCATCGTCGTTTNCTGCGTGAAACAGAACAAGTCACGTTTTGGGANGCGCTTAGATGGGATGCACGCAAGACACTTTTCTTTATTCGCTTCATCACAGCAGCCTTTTGCGCTACTGCAGCTGCATTTCCAATATTTGCANTATTATTANCNGACNCAAGCNAGCTTACCGTCNTGTCGACAATTGCGGGCAACATTGGCATCGGCCTACGCCCTTTAATTGCGCTATTAACAATAGCTGCCATATCAATNTGGATGCTGNTCTTCACAAGACTGTCATTGTGGCTACCAGCAACTGCTGTTGACGAAAAACNCACAATCNTTAGCGTNTGGTCATTAGGNAAAANTAACGGCTGGAGCCTTGTAGCAATTACAATTGGTGCCATGCTTCCCTTANNNTTTCTANTATCATTCGCCNTATCANTNGTCGTGTCAATNATCACCGGCCTTGGANTCCAGTCNAANTTAACAGGNCATTTTATTANGGGACTAGCTTTAGGNTTTACNAAGTATNTAGCCCTAGCTGCCGAAATTACAGCACTTTCAATTGCTTATAAAAAGTTNTCGAAACCNGCATATTGAGNCTNGGGGNATGNTNTCCCTTGCTACAAAAAATCTNGAAGCATGGAAATCAAATGTATNTCGGCGGGGGGCATATTATACTCAGAGAGACGCGACGGACGAACCCACTTGAGGGATTGTCCCTCTAATGGCCTCGGAATTCCNCGCCAAACCCGNCATAAAAAAAGTGGCATTACAAGNTGAAAATCATCGNATCNNTGACTTGCGAAGGAAAATGGAGCCAGNCAACTGGTCTGAGTATCAATTCCAAGTTCTTCTTCGAGCTCACGCACNAATGCAATTTCCGGCGTCTCACCATTCTCNACNTTACCCCCTGGAAACTCCCACATTCCCCCCATCACNTTATTATCAGGNCTCTTAGAAATGAGCACGCGNCCATCANCATCTATGAGCGCTACGGCGGCAACGAGCAANATCTCCTTCNNAGACTTTTCNTCAANCACCCCCCAGCANCNAGTGGTCGGATCAACCATTCTCTAGCTCCGGTANTCTGCGTTAATACTGATATAATCGTGGGTGAGGTCACAGGTCCAAACCCGTGCTTTACCTCTCCCNATACCAACATCAACNGCAAGNAATACTTCAGGTTTTTTGAGATGTTCAGCNACAGGTTGNTCATCATAATNATTTATAACTTGCCCATCCGAGGTTATGGGNNTNCCNCCAATAGAAATTGATAGTTTATCNCGGTTTGCTCTTTCACCCGCTTTTCCAACAGCCATNACGATCCTGCCCCAGTTAGCATCCTCACCNGCCAGNGCAGTTTTNACTAATGGTGAATTCGCAATTGCCAGACCAATCCGTTTTGCTGATTGGGGCGAANTNGCACCNGAAATGTCAATNGTGATAAATTTNNTNGCTCCTTCACCATCACGAACTATTTGGGTCGCNAGATCAACCATAACCTCTGTCAGAGCNTGTCGAAAGCGAATTAGTTTNGGGTCTTTGGCCGAGGTTATTCTGGGATGCTTNACANAGCCGCTAGCCGCCAACAGAACCGTGTCACTAGTCGACATATCGCTATCAACAGTAATACTATTNAANCTGCGCTCGGTGCTATGATCCAATAATTTCTGTAATATCGACGCAGGCATTTTTGCATCTGTGAAAATGAACCCAAGCATGGTTGCCATATCAGGCGCAATCATNCCAGATCCTTTCGCAATACCAACAAGTTNTACTTTTTTACCACCTATATCAGCAGTNCGGGTCGCACCCTTAGGNAATGTATCAGTAGTTCTGATTGCGTCTGCAGCCTCTTGCCAATTTTCTGGACTGAGAGTTTTNGCAGCCCCNTCCAAACATCTNCAGATNGGGTTCGGNTCAAGTGGCTGGCCAATGACGCCCGTCGATGCAACAAAAATCTCGTGATTACGACATTGAAACTCTTTCACAGCAGCCGTNGTCACTTCCTGAACGGTTCGGTTGCCACTGTTACCCGTAAAAGCATTNGCATTGCCAGAATTCGCAATAATTACTCTTGCCTTGCCGCCCTTNAGNGCCNNTCGGCACCAATCGACNGGAGCTGAGGGACATTTTGAGTTTGTTAACTTGCCNGCTATTGTTGTACCAGGCCTCATTTCCGCTATTAATAAATCNCGTTTGCCGGCNCGCTTAAGCCCTGCCGAAACGCCCGTCATACGAATCCCCCNNACNNTGGGCAAGTCTGGAAATGACGGTGGGGCAAGAGGTGAACGTTTCAANATNACCCCAACNAACTATTTNGGNTGTTTCTTGGGGTTAGACTTTTGCGTCGACGCTTTCACCCGAGGNGCTGCAATCGGTTGCTTGCCGTCAAAAGAAAACCGTTCAACCTTTGTTTGNCGCATTAACTCTAATACTATCTCTCCGCTAAGCCTTTGCCCCACCCTAGCCTNNATCATCNTGCGCACNTTATCAAAAGGAGGGATCTTACGCTTTCGTTTTTCTTCAAGTTTNATTACATGCCAACCAAAATCNGATTTTANAGGTTCCTTTGTTACTTGACCCACCTTCAATTTGAAAGCTGCATCTGAAACAGGCTTTGTCATTTCACCACGTGCGAACCAACCNAGATCGCCACCTCGCCGAGCNGTTCGCCCAACCGAGTTCTTTTTNGCAAGTTCAGCAAAGTTCTGACCGGTATTGATAAGTTTTATCAATTTTTTGGCTTTTTTCTGTGTNTGTACGAGTATGTGACGACTTCGAACTTCATCTAAGCCTTTATTTTTTTTTACCAAAGCCCTGTACTCTTTCTTAAGNACCTCATCAGTCATTTGTTTTCGCACCAAATCACCCAAGTAGGCATCCCTGACCAACNTATCTTCCGCNCGCTTAAGTTGNCTCTTGACGATTTGTGTATCCTCAAGTTTCAGTCTGCGGCCATATATTGTAAGCATTTTGGAGACAACCAAATTTTCTAGAAGNTTNTTGTAATGACGCTGCAAACCAGCTCGTCTTGCACGCGGTGGCAAAGCCCGAAAAGCCGCTGTTATTTCTTTCTGGTATATTGGTTGCCCNACAACCTTCGCTACGATTATACCTTGGTTAGAAGGGTTCTTTTTAGCTTGCGCTAGCAATGGNTGGCGTTCGCCGCCNACACNATGTTCAATAGAACACAAAACAAAAAGAAAAACCGTCANACTTGGNATAACTAAACGATTCATTAAAATNTCCTTAATTACAGATGGTTGCTACAAACAAAAGGTCCAAACAATCTTTTTTTTGGCAAAATAGANGACTNNAGGCATATTGCATAACTCAAGAGCAGGCACAAGCTTTCAAAGTTTGATTGACAGCGACACTAGGCATAACTATCTCANAGNNCGTGGCNGTNTTTAGTGATTGCTGCCTCTGGATTTCCAAAGTTGTTGAGGGATTGATGTTAGGCGGATTGCTCAAAACTATTTTCGGTTCCGTCAATGAACGGATTTTGCGCAACATGCAACCGCATGTTAGCGCCATAAACGCTCTTGAATCAGAATTGGAAAAGCTGAGTGCAGAAGCATTGCAAGCGCGTACTCCATGGTTTCGTGAGAGGCTGAACCGTGGCGAGTCACTCGACACTATACTTGTCGAGGCTTTCGCAACAGTGCGGGAAGCAGCCAAAAGAACGCTCGGCCAACGTCACTATGACGTACAGCTTCTAGGCGGAATGGTGCTGCATCAGGGAAAAATAGCTGAAATGAAGACTGGTGAGGGCAAAACGTTGGTATCAACATTGCCGATTTATCTAAACGCACTCGAAGGAAAAGGTGTTCACGTAGTAACCGTAAACGATTATTTGGCAAAACGTGACTCAGCATGGATGGGGCAAGTTTATAATTATTTGGGAATGACGGTTGGCTGTATTGCACATGGCCTTGACGATAAAGAGCGCAAAGCACAATACATGGCGGATATCACATATGGTACTAACAATGAATATGGTTTCGATTATTTACGAGACAATATGAAATTTGATCTCGATGATATGGTTCAACGAGATTTTAACTTTGCCATCGTTGATGAGGTGGATTCGATTTTAATCGATGAGGCACGAACACCACTGATTATTTCGGGTCCCACTGATGATCTAGCAGAAGAATATCGGAAAGTTGATACCCTCATACCCAAACTTTCAGCTGTCGATTATCAAAAAGACGAGAAACAACGTACCGTTAATTTGACCGAGGAGGGACAAGAAAAAATCGAGACGTTGCTGAGAGACGCAGACTTATTGGTTGAAGGCAGTATGTACGATATTCAGAATATCTCACTTGTTCACCACACGAACCAGGCACTCCGAGCGCACACTCTATTTCAACGTGACACTGACTATATCGTCAAAGATAACAAAGTNATCATCATCGACGAGTTTACCGGCAGAATGATGGAGGGAAGACGGTACTCTGATGGACTTCATCAAGCCCTCGAAGCCAAGGAGGGGGTAGANGTGCAGCAGGAAAATCAAACCCTAGCTTCGATAACNTTTCAAAATTATTTCCGCATTTATCCCAAACTGGCAGGNATGACAGGCACNGCAATAACNGANGCGAGTGAATTTGGTGAAATTTATGCGCTGGAGGTTATCGAGATACCTACCAACCAAGACATGATCCGCGAGGATATGGATGACGAAGTGTACAGCACAGCGCGCGAGAAAAATGATGCTATTCTTGCACAGATTAGAACTTGTTCGGAGCTGAATCAGCCCGTTTTAGTTGGTACCGTTAGTATTGAGAAATCTGAGGAATTATCNGCATTTTTAAAAAAGAATAAGATTAAACACAATATGCTTAATGCACGGAATCACGAACAAGAGGCATACATTATCGCAGAAGCTGGCACTCCCGGGGCAGTCACCATAGCAACCAATATGGCTGGTCGTGGAACCGATATCCAGCTTGGTGGGAACCTGGAAATGCGTACGGCAAAAGAGATCAAATTTAAGAAAAACGGCGAGTTGGACCAGGAAAAAAAGGACTCAATTACAGCTGATATCCAAGCAGATAGACGTATTGTGCTTGAAAGTGGCGGGTTGTTTGTACTTGGCACAGAGCGACACGAATCGCGCCGGATCGACAATCAGCTCCGGGGCCGTTCCGGCCGACAAGGAGACCTGGGTGCATCAAAGTTTTTTGTAAGCTTAGAGGATGACTTGATGCGTATCTTTGGTTCGGAGCGTATGGACAATATGCTTCGTAAGCTCGGTTTAGAAGAGGGTGAGGCCATAATCCACCCTTGGATCAACAAAGCACTTGCCAAAGCACAGGAAAAAGTTGAAGAGCGAAATTTCGAGATACGCAAACAATTATTACGTTTCGATGACGTAATGAACGACCAGCGCAAAGTAATCTATGAGCAAAGAAAAGAATTAATGCGCACNGAGGACGTAAGTGCGACTATTNTAGAAATGCGGCACGACCTCATNGAAGATATNGTCGCACGACACATTCCAGAGTCNGNAATGCCTGAACAATGGACAATGGACGAATTGCGAGACGATTGCAGNCGTATTTTTAACATGGATCTTCCNATCTCCGAATGGGCTGGGGAAGAGGGGNTCGCCGAACAGGAGATCTGCGTANGAATTCGTGACTCTNTGGACACAAAAATGGCCGAAAAATCTGCCAACTATGGCCCGGATATGATGCGNCTGGCGGNAAAAAGNTTATTATTACANATTCTTGATCANAATTGGAAAGACCANTTACTTCAACTTGATCACTTGCGGCAGGGCATNGGGCTGCGCGCTTACGGACAGCGGGATCCTCTAAACGAATACAAGAAGGAAGCCTTCGAGCTATTTGAAGATTTGTTGGGTAGAATACGNGAATCGGTCACTTCTGTCCTCGCTCACCTCGAGATGCAAGCACAAACCCCTACCATTGAATTACAACACAACAAGCCAATCACGACCCAAGAAGGCCGAGAAGAGCCATATAATTCCGGAGAGATTGATAGCATGGCGATAGAGCCAATTACTGCTACAACAGTAAGAAGTCGGAGGGCAGCAGTATATGTTGATCCAAAAAATCCGGAAACATGGGGCAAAGTACCACGAAACGCACTTTGCCCCTGTGGGTCGGGGAAAAAATATAAGCATTGTCATGGGAAGTTATGATAGGCAGTTAGACTATGTTAATCAAAACCCTTTTGCAGAAGGCGCATTAGTATTCTCAAGGCCAGCGGGTTGCCCCACTACAATGAAAGTCAAACCATCAACATTTAAAAATTTTTGAGCAAACTTTTGTATATCGTTTCGGGTCACTGAGTTTATATATTCCCTTCGTTTCCGCAAGTAAGATGGACTAAGATCGTAATATTGCAGATTTGTAAGCAGATTTGCAATCCGATCTGAGCTTGAAAACTGAAGAGCAAATGATCCGTTAATGAAGCTTTTTGCGTTTTTGAGTGTTTCTTGCCCAACGCCATTTGTCGCCATTTTCCGCCATTCAGAACGAACCAAGCGCAATGCCTCCGCCACTTTATCATTGGAAGTTGAAAGTTGCCCAACTATTAGTGGTGCATGACGGCGCACACTCAAGTGGGTGCTTACTGAATACGCGAGCCCGCGTTCCTCGCGTACCGAATTGTAGAGTCGGGATGTGAAACTACCACCACCTAGAATATGATTAATCACGTAAGCGGTGTAAAAATTCGGATCTTTCCGACTAATACCTCTGTGTCCGAATAACACTACACTTTGAGGTACAGGCTTAGAAAAAACATAGACCGCGCCTTTGGCGGGGATCCGTGCCACGCCAAACTCAGTTTGCTTGCCTCTTCTTGGTAAATTCCCAAACATTTTGTCGAGTAATGATTTAACTTCTTCAACACCGATGTCACCAACGATGCTGACATGCAACCGATCTAGAGTTAGGTTGCCCTTAACAAAAGAGTGTAAGTCACTACTTCTTATGTTGGTTACTGACTTTTGGGTTCCTATGACTGGGCGGGCGTAAGGATGACTGTTATAGATCACTCGCGACCATTCGCGTCTGGCTTTATAATCTGGCCGAGCGGACCGCGCCTTGAGACTTGTAACGATTTGCCCTCGTATGCGATTAACCGCTATCGGATCAAAGCGCGGAGCTGCAAGCGCTAAGCTTGCAAGCCGGACGCCCCTCGCTCGATATTTATTGAGCACCTTAAGGGTGCCACCAAAAAAATCTTTGTCGGCAATGAAAGATAATACGATCGACCTATCTTGCAGTTCTTTCTGGAAAACTTGNCTTTGGAGTGTACCTGCTCCCTCATCAAGTAAAGCCGAAACCATGCTTGCACGACCAGCCTTGCCATGCGGGTCAGAAATAGCCCCGGAACCACGGAAAATAAACCGGACAGATGTTAGAGGAATCGAATGATCTCTTACAAGCCATGCCTTAATGCCACTCGGACTGCTGACTTCCTCAATAGCCGTGGCATTCGCATTACCATGGAAATGAATGAGAACCAGAAGCATTTGAATTTGAAAAAGTAGCCGCAAAAACACTAGTCTTGCCTCACTCTTTTTTCTGAAAGTAACAAACCAGTCACTGACCCACGTCGGCCAAAAACCATTCTGATTGCGCGATTCACATCATCATTCGTTACCGANGTAAGTCGTTGNGGCCACTGNTCAACATAATCTGCACTTAGCCCTATAGCGAGCGCTCTTCCGAGAATNACAGCTGGTCCATACAAACCGTCTCGGGCAAAAATCGCNGCATCTTGGAGGCGTGTGACTGCCATAGACACCTCTTTTTTGGAAACCCCTTCCTCTATTANACCCCCAATGAACTTCTCCATTGCTCTCTCAACATCGAGAATCGACTTTCCTGGAAGAGGTGTAGCAAAAAACGAAAATGCACCCGGGCCACGTGTTTCCCCATTATACCAGGCTCCAGCACTTGCCGCGATTTTTTGTTCAACAACAATTGACTGGTAAATTCGGCTCGAGGTACCACCCCCAATAATCTCTGAAAGGATTTCCAATGCGCGCGCTGAACTGGCATCTTGTATAACTCCAGGCGCGATGAATTTTTTGAGCCACTGCGGCTGCCTGACCTGTTTATGCCTAAGTGTTATTCGACGATCACTTTTGTNACGCGGCTCCACCCATTCCACTTGTGGTGGTAATTCCTTTGATGGAATACCACCGTAATATTTTTTCACTAATCTCAACACATCAGAAGAATTTACATCACCAGCTATAACCAAGATAGCGTTGTTGGGGGCGTACCAATTGTTGTAGAAAGCCAATAGGTTGGATCGCGAAATTGATTCTATCTCATGCCGCCATCCAATTATGGGTCTCCGATATGGATGATTTAAGTAGAAGGCTGCATTAACTTCTTCGCTGAGTAATGCACTAGGATTATTTTCAACCCGTGTATTCCGCTCTTCTAAAACTACTTGGCGTTCTGGTTCAATATCGTCCTGAGTCAAAATAAGATTACACATTCTATCCGATTCTATTTGCATCATAATCTCAAGTCGGTCGGATGAGAACGACTGGTGATAACCAGTATAATCCCTGCTAGTGAAAGCATTTTCTATTCCGCCATTCCGAGCCACAGTTTTTGAAAACTCTCCCGGTGCAAGATTTTTTGTGCCTTTAAACATCAGATGCTCCAGAAAATGAGCAACTCCAGTCTGTCCAGGGGGCTCATCCATGGCGCCAACCTTGTACATTACAAGCTGAGTAACCAGCGGGGCACGGTGATTTGAAATCACAACAACCTTCAACCCATTGGCAAGTTTGAACAACTGTGGTTTAAATACTTCGGCTCGAGTAATCCCAGCGAAAAAAAATAACGTTAGACCGGTTAAAATGCAGGTCTGCTTAACAAATAAACGTAGATACATGAGTACCACCAAGCTCCAATAAGCTTATTCTTTCTTGGTAAGAGTTGACCCGTCAGTCGGTTTTTTACCCAAAGCTTCATTGCGCCGGAGTCGCTCAGATTCACGAGAAGGATCCACCACTGCATTTTTTCCATTTGCCGGTTTCCAGAAAAGCAGTGACTCAACAAATGCTGGATCTTCTTCAACAATGCCACTCTCACGCTCAACAGCATCTCGAATTGAGGGATCGACATCTAGCGCGTTGGCTTTAAACAGCAGTGCTCGCTCGCCCTCGGAGCGACTGTCATTGGGATCCCGTTCCGGTAAAATGCCACGTGCCTGCACGGATCTGCCAAAAAGTCTGCGGCGTGCTTGCTCGCGAGTTTCAATTTCGTTTGGCCTCTTTGCGCCGGCCCTAGGCGGCCGCAAAGAAAAGTCTGGTGGCTGGGCCAAAGGCGCCCGAGACACGACGCCGAATTCGTCGGGCCCCGAATTACGACTGTGATCGAAAAGCACGCACCCGGAAGAGTAAATCATTGAAAGACCCAATAAAATTCCGATAACCCAGCCTTCTTCCAACTTTTTAATCATGTTTATCTTCCAATTTGGCATAATTTCTGACCTCACATTAACTAGCTTTTTCGTTTCGCTCAAACAAGCTTTCGTAAATTATACAAATCACCCCAACAGTAATTGCAGAGTCAGCGACATTAAAAGCTGGCCAATGATAACCACCTATATGAAAATCCATAAAATCGACAACAGCTTGATGCAGAATCCTATCTATCAAATTACCCAGCGCTCCACCAATGACCATGCCCAGAGCAATAACACAAAGCCTCGTCTTAGCTTCGCGGAGCCAAAAAAAGAGCAAAACAATTATGCCTACAGTCACTGCTCCCAATAGAATTGGCCCCCAAACAGAGGCGCTTTGCAGCATGCCAAAACTTACTCCACGATTCCAAACCAGAACAAAATTAAAAAACTCTGTAATTTCGATTACACGGGGCGGCTGCATAACAATAGCCAGAATTATCAATTTGCTTAGCTGATCGCAGGCAGCAACGAATACCGCTGTCCATATACCAGCTTTTATCATTGAGCTAATACTTGCTCATGGTGTTTAACGGCTTTTTCGCACCGAACACACAGCTCAGGAATAACAATACTCATGTGGTCAAAGAATTTCCAACAACGCTCGCATTTTTTGCCTTTACTACGCTTTGGCACAACAGCTACGTCATCGATGTCTGGGAGACGGAAAGCGTCCACAGGGCCGGTTTCCGCATGTATTTCAACAGAGGATACGATCGCGATGTCTGCTATGTCTACCCCTTTCACGGAATTAAAGTAAGTATCCGATAAATATACCACCGGCGCGGCTTCAAGACTTGATCCTATACTTTTCTCAGCCCTCTCCAATTCGAGTGCTCCCAATATAGCACGTCGCACAATCCGTACTTTGTCCCATTTCTCAGCCAAATCGTCATCACGCCAGTTTGCTGGTACTTTTGGAAACTGCCTTAGGTGCACACTATCCTCGCGAGCACAATTAGCTCCCAAGTCATATCGAATCAGCCAAGCTTCTTCAGCAGTAAAACAAAGAATTGGGGCGAGCCATGCGGTTAGGCACGAAAATAACTGATCAAGCACACTGCGGGCCGCGCGACGATCCGAGCTAGTTATTGGGTCGCAATATAGGCAATCTTTGCGAACGTCGAAGTAGAAAGCAGAGAGATCATTTGCACAGAAGTCATGCAGTGTACGAAATAGCCTGTGAAAATCGTAAGTTTCGTACCCGTTACGGACCTCAGTATCAATTTCCCAAAGTCGATGAAGTATCCATCTTTCAAGTTCAGGCATCTGTTCATACCCTACTTGTTCGGAATCGTTAAAACCATCCAAATTGCCTAGCAGATATCTTAATGTATTCCTTAGCCGTCGGTATGAGTCAGTTAACTGTTTAATGATTTCGGGACCGAGGCGAAGGTCTTCCGAATAATCTGAAGCGGCTACCCAAAGCCTCAGAGTTTCTGCTCCGTTATTTTGTATAACCTGTTGAGGTGAGACAATGTTACCAAGTGATTTGGACATCTTCCGACCATCTTCGGCGAGGACAAATCCATGAGTCAGCACCTCCTTATAGGGCGCTAGCCCGCGAGTACCACAAGACTCTAGCAATGATGAGTGGAACCATCCACGATGTTGGTCAGACCCTTCCAAGTAAAGTGCAGCCGGCCACTCCAAATCTTCTCGCCCCTCTAACACAAAACTATGTGTACACCCAGAGTCAAACCAGACATCTACAACATCCATGACTTGGTCGTAATCGTCAGGATCATAATCTTCACCAAGGAACCGTTCGGGATCATTCAAATACCACGCGTCGGCTCCTTCTTTTCTAAAAATATTCACAATACGGTCTACCACATTTTGGTCACGTAATGGCTCGCCATTAATCTTCTTAACAAACACTGGGATGGGGACGCCCCATGCTCTTTGACGCGAAATTACCCAGTCCGGCCGCCCTCGTATCATACTTTCTATACGGTTTTGACCACTTGGCGGATGCCATTCAGTCTTCTCTATTTCTGAAAGCGCGCGAGACCGCAATGTGTCCCCCTCGCTATCAATATCTTTGTCCATTGCAATAAACCATTGAGGAGTGTTCCGGAATATAATGGGTTTTTTTGACCTCCATGAATGGGGATATTGATGCTTGAGCCGAGACCGAGCAGTAATCGCAGCATTTTCAACAAGAGCTGCAATCACTGCTTCATTAGCATCACCTTTCCTACCCTTTTCAGTGAGTACACGCTTGCCCGTAAAACCAAGGGCCTCACTGGTTAGAAAACCGTCTCCATCAACAATCGAGGGAATCTGTGGATCAATACCCTTTTCTTCCAAAATTTTTCTATTTCCTACCCAGACTTCAAAATCATCTCCACCATGGCCAGGTGCTGTATGCACAAACCCTGTCCCAGCATCCTGAGTGACATGATTACCAGCTAATAAAGGCACGGAGAAATGGTATCCTAAAGGCCGCAAAGGATGAGCACATATTGTGTCTTTCAATAGTGTCGTCGAAACATCATCGATACGCTTGAAGCCGTCCACACGTGCTTGTTCAAAAAAACTATCCGCTAAGCTGTCTGCCATCACAAGCTTCTCGCCTTCTCCAACCCAGTTCTCAATGGGTGCTGAGGTCACCTGATAAAGGGCATATGCGATGCGTTCTGAAAAACAGATCGCTCGATTGCCAGGAATGGTCCATGGGGTTGTTGTCCAAATCACAATAGATGCATCCAGCATCTGAGAAATATTGCTAAGGTTATTTTCTTCGGGAAGTCCTATTATAGGAAATTTGACCCAAATCTGATCACTCTCAAAATCTTCGTACTCCACCTCGGCTTCAGCAAGAGCAGTTTTTTCAACCACAGACCACATTACCGGTTTTGAGCCCTTGTAGAGGGTTCCATTCATCAAAAACTTACAAATTTCACCCGCAATGTAAGATTGGGCTTCATAAGCCATGGTCAAATAAGGGTGGTCCCAATCACCAAGAATACCAAGCCGCTTGAATTCTTCACGCTGAATATCAACCCATTTGCTTGCAAAATCTCTGCATTCAGCACGGAACTCTGGGACTGAAACCGCGTCTTTACTTTGTCCCTTAGCCCTATATTTTTCTTCAACTTTCCATTCAATTGGAAGACCATGGCAGTCCCAGCCTGGAACATAAACCGCGTCTTTACCAAGCATTTGTTGCGAGCGATTTATAACATCTTTCAAAATTTTATTTAATGCGTGGCCAATGTGCAGATTGCCATTTGCATAAGGCGGGCCATCGTGAAGTATAAACCGGTCACGACCGTCGGCCTCGGAACGTAATCGTGACCATAAGTCGAGTTTTTGCCACCTCTCTAACAATTCCGGTTCCCGTTTTGGAAGCCCCGCTTTCATGGGGAAATCTGTTTTTGGCAGTAGGAGTGTCTTTTTAAAGTCTGTTGTCATCAGTCCACATCTTTGCCCGGATAGTGCCGAAAAATCGTCAAGTACAGAGTCATCCTATATGGCGCAGCTTTTTAATCAAGCACAGCTCAACGTGCACCAGCGGAACGAATATCGAGGGTCCGTTTGGCTATAGCACTATCAATCTCGATACGCTCCTTGAGTGCGTCAACACCATCGAATTTCTGTTCAGGGCGCAAGAACTCAATAAGTGCAACGCGTAAAATTTCTCCGTATATATTTTGCGAAAAATTAAAAATGTGCGTTTCTAGAAAAACACGTGTCCCGTCTAATGT
>PBCW01000014.1 GCA_002718015.1 Rhodospirillaceae bacterium | reverse complement strand
TTGAAGAATGCATCATGCGACATTTCTTCACTTTTACCAGTTTTACGATTCTTAACCTCAATAACATTTCTCTCCACAGCTTTTGGACCTATTATCACCTGATAAGGAACACCAATTAGATCCATTGTGGCAAATTTTGCACCAGCCCGTTCTGTTCGGTCATCATAAATAATATCGCTGCCGATCGAAGCAACCTTACTGAAGATGGTGTCTGCNACTTTGTCACAAGCTCCATCACCTTGCCGCAAATTNACCAGTCCTACATGAAACGGNGCCACACTNTCCGGCCANATGATTCCNTTTGCGTCATGACTCGCTTCTATAATNCCACCGACCAGTCTTGANATACCAATACCGTAAGACCCCATCTCAAGAGCTTTCTCTCCCCCATCAGCTAAATCAACNATGGCTCCNAGAGCCTCNGAATATTTTGTCCCGAAGAAAAAAATATGCCCGATTTCTATNCCCCTCGCGCAGACCCTCCTATCTACCGGCACCTCGCGGTGGAATTTCTCNTCGTCGTGAATTTCATCTGTGGCAGCGTAGCGCTGTGTCCACCGATCAATNATTGGCTGTAAATCTCCGTCGTATTCTGCCTCATCTTTAAGTGCATCCAAATCGNNGTAATCCGAATGACAAAATACNTCACTTTCGCCAGTCTCTGCTAAGATTATAAATTCATGACTNAGGTTGCCCCCGATNGGACCNGNATCAGCTNTCATNGGTATTGCTTTGAGCCCCATTCGNGCAAATGAACGCAAATAAGACACAAACATCTTGTTATAGGACAAACGGCCCGCCTCGGGTGATATATCGAANGAATAAGCATCTTTCATGTAGAACTCACGCCCGCGCATAACNCCGTACCGTGGNCGCACTTCATCACGAAATTTCCACTGAATATGNTAAAGAATCTTTGGAACATCACGATAACTNCGCAAATCGTTTCCAAATATCTCAGTTATCAATTCCTCGTTTGTTGGCCCGAATAACATCTCACGGTCGTGCCGATCTGTNATCCGAAGCATTTCCTTGCCATAATCTTCGTATCGGCCAGATTTTTTCCAAATCTCGGATGACTGAATGGTAGGCATCAGAAGTTCCTGCGCACCAGCGAGATTTTGTTCCTCACGCACTATCTGTTCAANTTTCTTAAGTACTCTAAAACCAAGGGGGAGCCAGGAATAGATGCCTGCACTAGCTTGACGGATCATTCCAGCTCGCAACATATATCTGTGCGACAATGTTTGCGCTTCCTGGGGTGTTTCCCTCAGTACAGGCAAGAAATACTTAGACATCCTAACGGCATTACTGGGGTCTATTTTCATTTCGCCTCCACCTCTGANAAAATTCAACTGAGCTACAATNACAAAAATAGCAGAGACANTTTTTTACATCATTTATTTAATGTAAAAANTATATTTACCGCCCTACCGAACGACATCTGCGTGCCAATTTTGCAATAGCCTTGTCGTTCATTGGTTGACCATTAAAGGTAAATGNATTTTTCGAAATGTCATATTTTACTTTTCCAACACCGGCTGATGTCTCGCCAAAACGNGTAGCGGCCGCTCCCTTTAAAGGATTAAATGCTATTGGAAATTCGATAGTTGAAGGGAGTTTCAACTTGTGCCCNCCACCGAGTTCCGCTCCCACNACTTGTTTGCCGTAAGCATCGACTCCNGCCTTATAATTTACGTCATTTCTAGGCTGATGCTGCACAAGGCGGGCACANTCTTTCGNATCAAAGCTGACACTTGTGACCTTTTTAACTGCTTGGACTTCATCTTTTGTTTGATGGTTNCTGTTAATAGTTTTTTGTGNNTCAAACGGATTAATCATGCCATCAGCAAATGCTCCNGCACTCAGACATACCAAAATTCCAATNATCCNAAATTCNTGTTTNAACATATCTAGCCTTTCACTAACCATNCCCTCGTTTAATGTAAATCCTCAGGAAGACNTANGNCTTNTTNAATANTTGATCGTTATTTACGATTNCCCTTGCCCCTGATGNNTTTCAATTTNATCGAGCACGTTTTCTGATGTGGTAGCCACNGACACTATATTAAATATTAACGATACAGATGGAAATGAACATCATCAAGAGTTGAGTAAATTNAGCTACGCGCACGGCGCAAAACACACCTTTAAANCANCTTTGCTTCACCACGCTTTGGTANCCCTGGTAAAAAAATCTGATCTGTTAGCGTTAAAAACTAATGACAANTNTCAAAAAGATCCATACTGTATNTCTNNGNAANTNNTACNNAATNTATAATTAAGANGGGCTNGGTTCAGGGAGGACTAAAAAAGCGCAGATCGATAGTTAAATNGAAACTTCGCAGTCAACAGAGAGCAAATTTATTNGGACGGGAGCCTTNGAGCCCCGTCTTTTTTTTAATGAGCTAAANGGTCCGAAAAGTTATCAGGTCAGACTGAATTATCCACCATGCGACGCCAAAAAGACCGGTTGCGATACCAGTCGTGGCAAGCATCTTTAATCCAATGCGGGGCTTCGCCGGCGCACTTTCCGCGTGCCCTTCCTCAGGTTTAGTCTCAGGATGATTACCAAATGGCAGTATCGAAAAAAACACCATCCACCATATTAGGATGTAAACTATAATACCAGAAACCCATCCCATTATTTGANATNCCTCCAATGAAACNATTATTTATTTAGATAAAAGATGNACCTTGATGATCGGCTTTTTACCAATTGCTTTTCTNAATACAGCCCGCACTTCACGTTTAACAGCCTCTATAATAGCNNCGTCATTCGACATAAATTTTTTACTAAGTGATGANATAACGTCGCCTGCTCTTTTCTCTGCATCAATCAAAATTTCTTCATCAACGATTTCGTCTATCAAGCCAGCACTCGACACNTANGGTTGNAGCGCTAATTCCCGATTTTCGCCAAAAACTATGCTCACAAAAACGATNCCAGAACTCTGTAAACGTCGTCTCTCACGCATTGGCGCAGNATCAAGNGNGACTAAACGACTGCCGTCAACGCCGANGCGCCCTGTCTCCACATGATCNATTACATGCGCGCCAGTAGGATCGAGTTTTAACATAGTGCCATTGACCGCAACCACTGTATGAGGCACCTGACACATTTTNGCCAGGTTACTNTGGCCAACCAAATGCCGCATCTCACCGTGTATGGGCACCGCTATTTGTGGGCGGATATACTCATACATTGTCACTAAGTCTTCTCGCGTTGGATGTCCTGATACATGGATNTTCCAATCTCCATCTGTAAAAACNTCAACCCCCTTTGCTATAAACTGGTTCTGTAATNGCGCAACAGCCACTTCGTTTCCTGGTATAACTCTACTCGAAAAAATAACGTTATCACCCGGTTCGAGACCTACCTCGCGGTTATCACCGCGCGCTAATCTCGCCAAGGCAGCACGCGGCTCACCCTGAGAGCCGGTACAAATGAANAGCACCTTATCCTTGGGTAAATATCCNGAATTTTCCTCTGGTACGAATGCTGCCAGATGTTCGAAAAGCCCATTTTCNCGAGCAACCTGATTTATCCGATGCAATGANCTACCNAGCAATACGACGTGCCGCCCACAATTTTCNGCTGCTTCAGCTATTGTTTGAAACCGTGCAACATTTGACGCAAAACATCCAACTACAACACGATTTTTGCATTGACTTATCAAACGCTGCAAATGCTTTTTNAGGNCGCCCTCGGAGCCTGAAACTCCTTTAACGAGGNCGTTAGTCGAATCACACATCATCGCTAAAACGCCCTCGTCGCCGATNCTACGTAGTTCCGCTNCATCACTAGCTCNACCAATGACTGGATCTTTGTCGAACTTCCAATCGCCAGTATGCACAACAATGCCAGCTTTAGTTCGGATCACNAGCCCATTCGGNTCCGGGATTGAATGTGTNAGAGTGATCAATTTGATATCAAANGGNCCAATGCTNAGGCTACTTCCGCATTTNATTTCCTTNANTGGCACNACCNNATCCAANCCATTTTCAGTCAGTTTTCGTCTCAGCAAACTAGCTGGGAAACCAGTCGCATAAACCGGACAACCAAGCTGAGGCCAAAGATGCTGTATTGCTCCCAAATGGTCTTCATGACCATGTGTAACAATTAACCCNGCTAGTGTTGACGATCGTTCCTTGATGAAGCTGGGGTCTGGCATAACACCATCTATCCCGGGGATGTAATCTTCTCCGAAGCTAACGCCNAAATCAACCATTAACCATGCACCATCATGCCCATAAAGATATAAATTCATTCCGATTTCGCCAACGCCGCCTAGCGCTAGGAAAATAACTTCGTGCGGTCCCGGCTGACCGGTGCTTTTATATGAATTCATTTGGTATTTCGGCGATATATTTCGGCAAGGCCCCGCGTTGTCATANTGCTGTCAACAGCAGTAATCGCANTAGTTGCATCAAAGAATAGNGATGCGAGACCACCCGTCGCAACTGCTTTTAAGGAAGTGCCATACTCCTTACCTATACGGTCNATTAGGCCTTCNAACAATCCGACATACCCCCAATATATTCCTGATTGCATGGCCGGAACNGTTGCCTTGCCAATAACAGAGCTTGGNCGGCNAACAGAAATTCGAGGGAGTNGNGCAGCAGCCTGATGCAACGCCTCTANGGAGAGATTAATACCGGGAGCGATGACCCCTCCCAGGTAGCTGCCCTCGTCGTCGATTACGTCAAAGGTTGTAGCTGTGCCAAAATCTATAATGATTAGGGGACCCCCAAAACGGACATACGCAGAAACTGCATTTGCTAAACGGTCNTCTCCAACGTGATCAGGGCGTTCAATCTTTACGGACAACCCAAGATTAATACTTGGGTCATCTACTAACATGGGTTCCCCCCCAAAGTGCTCACAGCAGAGTTCAACTAAATTTATTTTTGTTTCCGGCACTACGCTTGCCACTATAGCGCCATCNATTTNATCTATACTNAATCCCNCCAACTCGAAAAGTTGTGATAACCAGACGGCGTACTCATCAGCGGTACGTCTCGGATAATTTCCACAGCGCCAAGCTGCGCATTGTTTGTTGGCATCGTACACTGCGAAAACTACATTAGTGTTGCCACAGTCAATTGTCAGAAGCATACCACTGTCCTACTAAAGAAAAACGTCGCCTGCAGATATTTTATCCAATCTTCCATCTGCACCTCGTAATATGAGCGCTCCTTTCTCATCAAGATTCTCGAATACACCTTCTAATTCGCGATCACCTGTTTTAACTAGAATTTTTTCACCCAAACCGGCTGCATGGTCAAGCCATTCAGCCAAAATTATATCAAGGCCAGAAACTACCCATCTATTTTCAAGTTCCAAAAATCGTTCAATTAAATCAAAAAAAAGCATATCAACCGACACCTCACAATCCAAATCACGCAGGCAAGTAGCAGGGTATTTCAAGTTATCAGGGGCTAACGCAACATTCACGCCTATACCNACTANCACGCTTGGATGTTTAGAGCCAACGGCGCTAGCGACCTCAAGAAGTATTCCAGACATTTTGGCACTCGCCACAAGTATATCATTGGGCCACTTAATTTTTACCGAGTGCGTTGGGATTAATTTTTTGATACATCGTTGAACAGCCACAGATGCGACAAAGCTTAATTCGCTAAGACGGGCAGGCGGCACGCTGGGACAAACCACAATACTACATGCTAAATTTCCGGGAAGAGACTGCCATTTTCTTCCATTACGCCCCCTCGCATCAGTTTGACGATCGCTGATAACAACAAATTTTTCCGAAATGCCTGCCTCAATTAGAGTTTTGGCTTGCTCATTTGTGGAATCAAGTACTCCGTATTTAAGAATACGAAGCCCATCACTGAAGTCGGCCATCACCAATCCTGGACTATTTTTCAAAAAGGACGGATGCCGCAGTAGCCGCACTATCAACGAGCAGTGAAGGGCTGAGGAAAAACAATAAAATTGTAAATGCGCAGAGCGAAATGATCACACTTATCCGCTTTCCAATGGCACTATCGAGCTCGTCCGATAAATTATCGAAATACATAACCTTAACTACGCGAAGATAATAGAATGAACCAACTACACTAGAGAGAACACCGATGACAGCGAGCGAATACAATTCAGCTTCGATCGCAGCAAGAAAAATATATAGTTTACCGAAAAATCCGGCGAGCGGTGGTATTCCAGCCATTGAAAACATAAACAATAGGAGAGCTGCTGCTACCGCTGGATGCGATTTGCCTAATCCAGCTAGATCGTTGATTTGCTCGACGCTGTTACCTTTTCTCTTCATGCATAGAATACAGGCGAAAGTCCCTACAACCATCACAATATAAATAGCTAAATATATTAATACTGCGGTCGTGCCTTGTTTCGTACATGCCCCGAGACCAATCAATGCATAACCCGCATGGCCAATTGAACTGTAGGCCATAAGGCGTTTAATGTTTGTTTGGTTTATTGCAGCGAGCGCCGCGAGTACCATGGATAGGACTGAGAGTACAATAATGATCTGTTGCCATTGATCCGCCATGCCCTGGAACGGCCCCATAGTTATCCGGACAAAAAGAGCCATGGCAGCTACTTTGGGTGCAGCTGCAAAAAAAGCTGTCACAGGTGTTGGCGCCCCTTCATAAACGTCTGGCGTCCACATGTGAAAAGGGACAGCTGCCACTTTAAAGGCTAAACCGACAATTAAAAAAACCAGCCCAGTCAATAAACCTAAAGACATATTACTTGCACCAGCTACCGCAGTCTCGAGGCCTGTGAAACTTGTTGTCCCTGCATATCCATAAATCAAGGAACAGCCGTACAAAAGCATTCCTGAAGACAACGCACCCAACACGAAATATTTTAGTCCTGCTTCGCTAGAGCGCAACGAGTCTCGATTTAAAGCGGCAACAACATAAAGAGCTAAACTTTGTAACTCTAAACCTATATAGAGCGACATTAGGTCATTGGCCGAAACCATTAACATCATGCCTATAGTCGCAAAGGTTATAAGAATAGGGTATTCAAAATGTGCTATTTTAATTTTCCGGACCGCGCGATCGCCGATTAAAATAACTAAAGCCGCAGCTAGCAGCACGATAACTTTTATGTATTGTGCAAAACCGTCGTTAATAAATAAGTCATTAAAGGCCAGTTTCGTCCCTGTTTTGGAAAATAATACAAGTCCGATCGCCGCAAAAAGACTAAGCACGGCTGCATTAGAGATTAAAGTATATGCCCTGTCTGCCGACGTGTAGACACCAACTACCATCATGCCCATTGCCGTTAAGACCAAAAAAAGCTCCGGCAAAGAAATAAGGAGGTCAACAAAACTATTCATACAATTAAGCCTTTAGCGAAACGCCATATNATTATTTGGAATTGCTGCCTCGTAANTTGCTAGAGCATAATCATAATCGGCTAATAACTTGNTGATAGAAATTTCCATGGGCTCCAGAAAAGATGTGGGATAAATGCCCATCCAAAGNACGACCAACACCAAGGGCGTAAAAACCAAAATTTCTCTTTTATTAAGATCAGCAATACTCAATAGCTCGTCCTTTNTGAGCAACCCAAAGATGATGCGTCTGTAGAGGTAAAGCATATATGCTGCCCCTAAAATGAGGCCGGTCGCTATTAAGGCTGCGATCCAAGTGTTTGACTTGAAAGCACCTAGTAATACAAGTAATTCGCCAACAAATCCGCTCGTGCCTGGCAACCCTATCGATGCNAGCATAAANATCATAAANACGGCGGCATACTTGGGCATTCGATGAACTAACCCACCATAATCCGCAATAANACGACTATGCCGNCTGTCATAGACAACCCCTACACATAAAAANANNGCNGCTGAAACAATGCCGTGACTAAGCATTTGAATGATNGCGCCCGTCACACCCTGCTGATTNGCAACNAAAATCCCAACGGTAACAAATCCCATATGAGCTACGGAGGAATAAGCAATGAGTTTTTTCATATCTTCTTGTGCTAGNGCGACAAGNGACGTGTATATAACAGCTATAATNCTNAGTAAAAAAANAANCGGCGCGAAAACATCTGAAGCAAGCGGAAACATGGGCAATGAAAATCGCAGAAAACCATAGCCACCCATTTTTAAGAGCACACCAGCAAGAATCACTGACCCCGCAGTAGGAGCTTCAACGTGAGCATCAGGAAGCCACGTATGCACCGGCCACATTGGAATTTTGACAGCNAAAGAAGCAAAGAAGGCGAGCCAAAGCCAAATCTGAAGACCACGATTGAATTCATATGTCATGAGATCAGGAATGTTCGTGGTGCCTGCAGTTATATAGATAGCGAGCATNGCNAGTAGCATCAGGACCGAACCAAGCAACGTATANAAAAAGAGTTTNAATGAGGCGTAAACGCGCCGTGGACCACCCCACACACCGATGATGATAAACATCGGGATGAGAACTGCCTCGAAGAAAATATAAAATAATACCATGTCNAGNGCGCAAAAAACCCCAATCATAAAGGTTTCTAATGCCAAAAAGGCTATCATGTATTCCCGAACNTGGTTTCGAATNGCTGCCCAACTCGCTAAGACACAAATNGGGGTTAGGAAGGTTGAAAGCAGCACAAAAAATAACGATATCCCATCAATACCNACATGATAATGGATGCCCAGCGACGATATCCATTCTGCTTTTTCAATGAACTGAAAACCCGCTTTTGTGGCGTCAAAGTTTACCCAAAGAAANAGAGATACAACAAATGTTGCTACAGAAGCCCACACAGCAATCCAGCGTGCACTATTATCGGCGGCCTCTTGGTCNTCTCGCAAGANGTANGTTAACAGAATAAATAAAACACCCACTAAAGGTGTGAATATAGTAAGACTGAGCAGATATAAATTCGACATGAATCCTACCGCAAAAATTCTGAAACAACGTACCAGCTTACAAGGCCAACAAGCCCAATCAACATAGCGAATGCATAGTGATAGACATANCCAGTTTGTAGAATACTNANCAACTTNGAAAAGCGNAGAGTAATCATCGCAACGCCATCAGGACCAAGCCTATCTATCACGGCTCCATCACCAGATTTCCAAAGANACCGGCCTATAACAAATGAGGGCCTTACAAANATTCGGTCGTACAGCTCATCGAAATACCATTTATTGTATGATATTTCGTAGAGTGGCTTGAACTGTGCCGCACAAATAGAGGGCAACTTATCGTTTCGAATATANAAAATGTAAGCAATNGAAATNCCCANNATACCTGCAGCAAGCGGAGACACTTTTACCCACAGAGGTACNTTGTGAGCATTCTCTAATGCCGTGTGAGTGGGAAGCNTAAATAACGCATCCCCCCAAAATGACCTCATTTGATNGCCCCCGCCAGCAAAGGCTGTGTGTCCCAGGTAGCCNGCNATTANAGCACCNGCTGCAAGAACGAGCAGCGGCACCCACATGATAGCCGGAGATTCATGAACATGGGCAAGCGTGCGCTCGTCGCAACGCGNATGTCCGTGAAAGGTAAGAAACAATAGCCTCCAAGAATAAAATGCAGTCATTAAGGCNGCAATTAAGCCGAGCCAAAATGAGTAATATCCGTANATGCTATCNGCNGCCCATGCGGATTCAAGGATTATATCTTTNGAATGGAAACCAGCAAATCCACCCAACCCAGGAATACCTATTCCGGCAAGAGCNAGCGAGCCAATCCACATNTAAACATACGTGATGGGTACCAACTTGCGAATTCCGCCCATCTTGCGCATATCCTGCTCGTCAGACATAGCGTGTATGACACAACCGGACCCGAGGAATAGCAGCGCCTTAAAAAAGGCATGNGTAAACAAGTGNAACATCGCCGCACCGTAGGCAGANAGACCAGCAGCNAAGAACATGTATCCCAATTGAGAGCAGGTTGAATACGCAATCACCCGTTTGATATCATTTTGCGTGAGTCCGACGGTTGCTGCAAAAAAAGCTGTTGNCGCACCTACGACAGCCACGACAGCAAGGGCTNTTTCAGAGTACTCGAATAATGGAGATAGACGACATACCATGAAAACACCGGCAGTCACCATTGTGGCGGCATGTATAAGAGCAGACACGGGTGTCGGCCCTTCCATTGCATCAGGCAACCACGTATGAAGCCCAAGCTGGGCTGATTTTCCCATTGCGCCAACAAACAANAGNAGACATANGACTGTGATCGCGTGAAATTCTACTCCCAGAAATATNATATTCGCTTCCGACTTACTNGATGCAGCAAGAAAAATNTCCTCAAGTTGGATAGTTCCAAACAGAATAAAAACACCAAATATACCGAGCGCNTAGCCAAAATCGCCTACTCTGTTGACAACAAATGCTTTAATCGCAGCGGCATTGGCGCTCGGTTTATCAAACCAAAAACCAATNAATAAATAGGAGCATAGNCCGACACCCTCCCAACCAAAAAACATTTGNATTAAATTATCGGAGGTGACCAACATCAACATGAAAAAGGTAAAAAAACTAAGATAGGAAAAGAAACGGGGTATGGATTTGTCGTGGTGCATATATCCTATGGANTACCAGTGAACTACACTGGAAACAGTGGTCACTACNACGAGCATTACCACTGTTAATTGGTCGATAAGAAGTGCCCAATTAAAAATAAATTTATCAACCGACACCCAATTTAANAGATGCACAGTGCGGGGCCCCGCACCCCATATCACGTCGTAAAATAACACCCATGATAAAACTGCTGATATTGTGAGTAACGAAGACGTGACGAGAACTGCCCCTCGATNACGCAANACAAAACCGAACAAACCAGCTAATACAGCCCCTAGTAGCGGAAGAAAAACGGCTAAAGTTTCCATTAACCATCAGCCTTTCATCATATTGATATCTTCAACCGCAATCGAACCACGATTCCGATAATAAACCACCAAGATTGCAAGTCCGATTGCCGCNTCTGCAGCAGCTACAGTTAGAACAAACAGAGCAAAAACTTGACCGACCAAGTTTTGAAGATGCGTGGAAAAAGCAACAAAATTGATNTTAACAGCGAGCAACATAAGNTCTATTGACATCAAAATAATNATTACGTTTTTACGATTAATAAAAATACCGAAAAGACCAAGGGCAAAAAGCACGGCTCCAAGCCCTAGATAGTGCCCAAGTGTAATTTCCANAACTAAACCCCGCTACCCGTTTTAACGTCAATNATTTCAACGGCTTCTTCGGGTTTCCGNTCTAGCTGAGCNNTTATGCGTTGNCTTTTCACACCTTCACGNTGTCTCAATGTGAGNACAATAGCNCCAAGCATTGCGATCAATAAAATAAGACCNGAGGCCTGAAAAAGGTAAACGTATTTNGTATATATCAGACGACCCAGTGCNAATGTNTTAGACACACCATCAATAACCNGGGTGTTGACTGAGGCACTCTGTNGGTCAGCAGGAGAAATAACCCAGCCACTGACCACCATTAGTAACTCTACAATAAGGACAAGNCCGATCAATCCACCGATTGGAAGGTATTGCAAAAATCCCTGCCTAAGTTGCACAAAATTTATGTCGAGCATCATAACNACAAAAAGAAACAAAACAGCGACTGCGCCTACATAAACTATCACCAATGTCATNGCGAGATATTCTGCCCCCATTAAGACAAANAGACCGGCAGAATTAAAAAAAGCCAGAATTAAGAAAAGAACTGAATGCACNGGATTACGCGAACCAATCACCATAGCCGCCGAAGCNATAGTAACGCCAGCGAAAANATAAAACGCTATTGCTTGCACTATCATGAACGCTGCTATCCTTTATTAGAGTGCCAAAACTTTTTTATCGATATGGTGCGTCGAGGTTTATATTATTGGCTAATTCACTTTCCCAACGCTCACCATTCCTTAATAATTTACNTTTATTATAAAAAAGCTCCTCTCGCGTTTCCTTNGAAAATTCATAATTNGGCCCTTCTACTATTGCATCAACTGGGCAGGCTTCTTGGCAGAAACCACAATATATACATTTAGTCATATCTATATCATAGCGTGTAGTGCGGCGTGACCCATCCTCCCTAGGCTCTGCCTCAATAGTTATCGCCTGTGCAGGACATACAGCTTCACAAAGCTTGCACGCGATGCATCGTTCCTCGCCGTTGGGATATCTCCTGAGAGCGTGTTCTCCTCGAAACCTAGGGCTAAGTGGGCCTTTTTCATAGGGATAATTTATAGTGTACTTCGGTTTAAACATAGATTTAAACGTAAGCCACATGCCAGCAACAAGCTCTACCAANAGAAAACCACGTGCTGCTCGGTCAAGTATCGACATGTTANTAATTACCTCCCCCGGCAACCGGTAGTAGATCAAAAACAAGAAGAAAACCAGCGGTAAGTACGACGAATACCAATGAAAGGGGAAGAAAAACCTTCCAGCCGAGACGCATTAATTGATCATAACGATAACGCGGAAAAGTGGCGCGCACCCATAGAAAAAGAAAAAGCACGGCCATTATTTTCAAAACGAACCAAATAGGGCCAGGGACAATAGTAAAAGGATACATGTCAAAAGGAGGCAACCATCCCCCTAAGAATAACACCACAGTCATGCCACTCATTAGAATCATGTTTGCATATTCTCCGAGAAAGAACATAGCAAACGTCATCGATGAATATTCCACATTGTACCCGGAAACTAGTTCCGCTTCAGCCTCAGGCAAATCAAAAGGTGCGCGATTTGTTTCAGCCAGAGCTGAAATAAAGAAAACCACAAACATGGGTAGTAAAGGCAAAAAATGCCAGTGCACAATTCCACCTTTCTGCGCCATAACAATGTCACTAAGGTTTAGCGACCCAACCGCAAGTAATACGGTTATTATCACAAAGCCAATTGATACTTCATAAGAAACCATCTGTGCAGCGGAGCGCAGCGCACCAAGAAAAGCGTATTTTGAATTAGATGCCCAACCGGCCATTATAATGCCGTAAACACCGAGGGAGGAAATCGCAAAAAGATAGAGTACGCCGACATTAATATCGGCCAGTACCAGCCCGTCACCGAATGGGATTACTGCCCAAGCTATCAAAGCTAAAATAAAAGTAATCATGGGCGCTAGTACAAATACGACCCGGTTGGCACTGGCAGGAATAACAGTTTCCTTTAAAAAGAGCTTAAGCCCGTCCGCGATAGGCTGGAGTAATCCGAACGGGCCCACAACATTCGGTCCACGCCGCAGTTGGATCCACCCAATAACCTTTCTTTCAGCCAAAGTAAGGTACGCCACACCAAGAAGAAGAGGTACTGTAATAGCCAGAATACCACCAATGATCCATGCGATCGGCGCGACATGTAACTGGAAAAATTCAGCCATTTGTTCCTGTAGCCTTCAAGGCATTTACGCCTAATTCTTCAGTGCACTGAGCCATCGTTTCTGAGGCCCTTGTGATAGAATTAGTCATATAAAAGTTTGACACGATGTTTGTTAAAGGTGCTGGATCGACATTACCTTCATTAGGTTCAAACTCATCCCATTTAGATGCTGTTAAAGAATTCAGGGCTAGCATTGAGGGGTAGGAGTTCCGAAGGTTTACTCTAAGCTCATCGAGAGTATCGAAAGGCAACGGATGATTTAAAACCCCAGACAACGCACGGATCACTGCCCAATCCTCCCGTGCTTCACCCGGTGGAAATGTAGCACGTGCCGCCATCTGTACACGACCCTCAGTGTTCACATAGGTAGCGGGTTTTTCAGTATATGCAGCGCCCGGCAATACCACGTCTGCTCTATGGGCGCCGGCATCGCCATGATGCCCTTGGTAAACAATGAACGCATCGCCAAAACCATCCATGTTTACCTCATCGGCACCTAGTAGATAAACAAGTCCAATTTCGCCCGACTGTGCCTTAGTTTGGATTTCATCAATGTCACTACCACCATTAGCAGGCACAAATTCAATGTCTAGCCCGCCGACCCGTGCCGCAGCTGTATGAAGTACGTTAAAACCGTTCCAATCATCGGTGACAATTTCATGCACGTCAGAGACTTTTTTTGCCATAGCAAGGATGGCTTCCCCATCTGCCCGGGTCAGTGCACCCATTCCTATTATCAACATCGGCTTATCTGATGCGGAAAGGACCCCTGCAAAAGAGTGCGTACCATCGGAGAGAGCACGAAGTGAGTCAAGGTTACTACCCAGATGCTCATAGTCATAAGTTAAATCAGAAGGTTCCCCAATTAATGCAATCGGCAATCCCCTTGTAAACCAATTACGACGAATACGAGCATTAAGCACGGATGCCTCGACACGAGGGTTTGTCCCGATCAGTAGCAAAGAATCGGCTTCATCAATCCCAGCTATACCAGAATTAAAGATATATCCTGCGCGATCTTTCGCTGAAAGCTTTGCACCGTCTTGTCGACAATCAAGATTAGGGCAACCAAGCGAATGCATTAATTCTTTCAGTGCAAACATACTCTCAATGCACGCTAAATCACCAGCAAGCGCGGCGATACGCTTCCCTTCTAAGGACTTGATTTTGTCTGCAACCGTTGAAAATGCTGTCCCCCAATCGACTGGGGCTAACTTCCCGTGCTCACCGCGAACATACGGTCGATCCAATCGTTGGCGAGAGAGCCCATCGCACGCAAACCGTGTTTTATCTGATATCCATTCCTCATTAATTTCCTCGTGCAACCGAGGTAGGACACGCAGAACCTCATTTCCACGTGCATCCACACGAATGTTGGATCCTTGTGCATCCATAACATCTATACTTTCGGTTTTAGTAAGCTCCCAAGGGCGGGCAGTAAAAGCATATGGCTTAGAAGTCAATGCTCCTACCGGGCATAGATCAATAACATTTCCCGAAAGCTCGGAATGTATTGCCTCCTCTAACGTTGAAATCTCGGCGTGTTCTCCTCGGTTTAACAATCCAATAGAATCCACCCCAGCAACTTCAGATGAAAAACGCACACAACGCGTGCAATGTATGCAACGTGTCATGATCGTTTTCACTAACGGCCCCATATATTTTTCTTTTACTGCGCGCTTATTTTCGTCATAGCGGCTGCCCTCGTACCCGTATGCGACAGCCTGATCTTGCAGATCACACTCGCCGCCCTGATCACAAATTGGGCAATCGAGTGGGTGGTTTATCAAGAGAAATTCCATCACGCCATTGCGTGCTTTACGGACCATTTCGCTGTCTGTTTTAATCTCCATGCCGTCAGAAACTGGCAAGGCACATGAGGCCTGGGGTTTCGGAGGGCCAGGGGACACCTCAACAAGACACATTCTGCAATTCCCAGCAACTGATAGCCGTTCGTGGTAACAAAAGCGTGGTATCTCCACGCCGGCCTGCTCACAGGCTTGAAGTACCGAAACTCCAGCCTCAACCTCTAACTCTTTACCATCAATCGTAACTTTCGGCATTATATAACCTTCAATCTACCTATTCGGCCGCTTGCGCTGTTATAGAGGAACTCTGCGCATTTAAAATACGCTCTTCAATGACTGGCCTAAAGTGACGTATCAANCCCTGAACTGGCCACGCGGCAGCATCACCAAGCGCGCAGATTGTATGCCCCTCCACCTGNTTTGACACATCCAACAAAGTATCGATTTCGTCTACCGTCGCGTTGCCTGCAGCTAGACGCTCCAAAACTCGCCACATCCAACCGGTACCCTCCCGGCAAGGTGTACACTGACCGCAACTCTCGTGCTTATAAAAATAAGCAAGCCGAGCAATCGCTTTTATTATGTCTGTTGATTTATCCATCACTATGACNGCGGCAGTNCCGAGACCAGTCTGAGCTTCTTTAAGCGCATCAAAATCCATGAGAATATCATCACAAACTTCTCTTGGAATGCATGGCGTAGAACTGCCGCCAGGTATCACCGCTAGCAAATTGTCCCAGCCGCCACGCACGCCTCCAGCGTGTTTTTCAATCAAATCTTTTAGNGGTGTCGACATCGCCTCCTCAACATTACACGGCTTATTAACATGCCCCGAAATACAAAAAACCTTNGTACCATGGTTGTTTTCGCGACCAAACGAAGTGAACCAAGATGCGCCNCGCCGAAGAATTGTTGGGGCAACAGCAATAGTTTCAACGTTGTTTACCGTTGTAGGGCAACCATATAAGCCGCACATTGCTGGGAAAGGTGGTTTTAGTCTCGGCTGACCCTTTTTGCCCTCAAGACTCTCTAATAATGCAGTCTCNTCTCCACAAATATANGCGCCGGCCCCGCGATGAACATACACGTCGAAAGCCCANTCNGAATTTGCNGCATTTGAACCCAACAACTTAGCCTCATAAGCCTCTGCAACAGCAGCTTCTAATCTCATTGCTTCATTGTAGAATTCACCTCGAACNTATATGTANGCNGCGTGAGCGCCCATNGCAAATCCTGCCACTAAACACCCNTCGATCAGCCTATGAGGATCGTGGCGCAATATATCACGATCCTTGCATGTTCCCGGCTCACTTTCATCCGCATTCACGACTAGATAGTGGGGACGTTCACTTTCCTCTTTAGGCATAAATGACCACTTAAGTCCAGTCGGGAAACCAGCCCCTCCACGACCGCGCAACCCCGAGGCCTTCATCTCTTCAATAATCCAATCACGGCCTTTTTTGATTAATTCCGCTGTGCCGTCCCAAACNCCTCTAGAGCGTGCCGCCTTTAGCTCCCAATCCTCAAAACCGTAAAGGTTTGTAAAGATACGATCTTTATCCTGTAACATTTACTTCATCGCCTCAATTAATGTAGTTCTTCCTTCGATCGGCTCAGAACTGGTTCGACCCACTTGAGAACCAATCGCTGGCTGTCTACCCGCCNTAAGTTCGTCAAGCACGACAATCACATTCTCAGGCGTCAAATCCTCGTAAAGATCGTCGTTGATCTGAACCACGGGTGCGTTAACGCATGCACCGACACACTCAACCTCCATCAAACTAAACACACCATCATCCGTTGTTTCGCCCATTCCAATTCCAAGATGTTCTTTAATAGCGTCCACCACAGCAGACGAATCCCTAAGCCAGCACGGTGTTGTGGTACAACATTGAAGAAGAAACTTTCCAACAGGCTTGAGATTGATCATGGTGTAGAATGTTGCCACCTCGATGACTCTTATGCGCGGCATTTCAAGCATTGTTGATATTTCATCGATAGCCTCGTCAGAAACATACCCTCCAATTTGGCGTTGAGCTAAATCAAGCAGCGGTAACACAGCACTTTGTTTGCGGTCCTCGGGGTATTTAGCTAAAGCGCGTTTTACCTCACCCTCGTATTCGCCGATAAATGTGAAATTACTGCTCATCCCCGCACCTATCGGTCTATCTCGCCAAATACGATATCCATGGAGCCGAGCACTGCGACGGAGTCCGCCAACATATGCCCCTTACAAATATGATCCATTGCTTGAAGGTGAGCATATCCCGGAGCCCTGATTTTGCACCGATACGGCTTATTGGTACCGTCTGCGACGAGATACACACCAAACTCGCCTTTCGGGGCCTCCACCGCGGTATAAGTATCGCCGTCAGGCACATGAAAACCTTCTGTATAAAGTTTAAAATGGTGTATCAATGCCTCCATTGAACGCTTCATTTCACCGCGCGACGGTGGCGCAGCTTTGCCGCGCGCCAGCACGTCACCAGAGGGCATTTTATCAATACATTGATGGATTATCTTCAAACTTTGACGAATTTCCTCAACACGGCAAAGATACCGGTCGTAGCAATCGCCATTTTTACCTACTGGGACATCAAACTGTAGCTCGTCATATACCATGTAAGGCTGGGATTTCCGTAGATCCCACGGGATCCCTGAGCCTCTCAGCATAGGACCAGAAAAACCCCAACCCATAGCGTCTTTCGCGGAAACAATGCCTACATCAACAGTCCGCTGCTTGAAAATTCGGTTTTCGTTAAGCAGCGTTTCTAAATCATCAATAAATTTAGGAAAGCCTACCGCCCACTCTTCTATGTCTTCTAACAATCCAGCGGGTAAATCTTGATGCACCCCACCTACGCGATAGTAGGCTGCATGTAATCGGGCTCCCGATGCACGTTCGTAAAATTCCATGAGTATTTCTCGATGTTCAAATGCCCAGAGCATCGGCGTCATAGCCCCGACGTCAAGCGCAAACGCCGTCAAATTAAGAAGATGGTTCAAAATACGGCCCAGTTCATCATAAAGAACACGAATAAACTGTCCGCGTCTTGGAACTTCAAGTTTCAAAAGTTTTTCTGCTGCAAGAACAAAAGCATGTTCTTGATTCATTGGCGCCACATAGTCGAGCCGATCAAAATAGGGAATTGCCTGGAGAAAAGTTTTATACTCGATTAACTTTTCTGTCCCACGGTGCAGGAGACCGATATGCGGATCAATGCGCTCCACAATCTCACCATCCATCTCCATTACCATGCGCAACACCCCGTGAGCCGCCGGATGCTGCGGACCGAAATTAATGGTCATTGTTTTGAGCTTTTGTTCGGAAATCATATTATGCAGCCTCCTCGGGGTCCTTGGCGTCAGATTTTTCGTCTCCCGGCAAAACTGGGGTCATCCCTTCCCATGGGCTCAAGAAATCAAAATTGCGAAAATCTTGTGTGAGTTTTACTGGCTCGTAAACCACTCGTCGCTCTTCATCGTCGTAGCGAACTTCTACGTGCCCCGTTAACGGAAAGTCCTTTCGAAGAGGGTGCCCGTCAAACCCGTAATCAGTAAGTATCCGACGCAAATCCGGATGGTCTTTGAAAAATATTCCGTATAGGTCCCAAACTTCACGTTCATACCAGCCCGCAGCAGGAAATATGCCGGAAATTGTTGGCACCCAATCTTCCTCATCCACGGCGACTTTGACTTTAATTCTAAGATTATGTTTGAGCGATAACAGATTATAAACGACATCAAACCGTGGCTCACGAAGAGGAAAATCCACACCACATATATCCACGAGAACTTGGAATAAACAGGAGGTGTCTGTTTTCAAAACTCGCAAAACCTTAACTAATTGGGAAGCTTCTACGTGGATCGTTAACTCACCGTTTGCAACGCCCCGAGTTTTGATATCCGAGGGGCAAAGATGCATCAAATGCTCCTGAAGTTCCAATAATGTCTGGCTTTTTTCATCCATTGTACGAGACAACTATCATTGTTTGTTACTTNGTCCGGAACGCTNAACGAGCTATCGTTCCAGTCCTACGAATTTTCTTTTGTAATTGCAAAATACCATAAACCAATGCTTCGGCAGTAGGTGGNCACCCCGGCACGTAAATATCAACNGGCACGATACGNTCGCACCCGCGCACCACTGAGTATGAGTAATGATAATAACCCCCTCCATTTGCGCAGCTTCCCATAGAAATAACCCAGCGAGGTTCGGCCATTTGGTCNTATACCTTGCGCAAAGCTGGAGCCATTTTATTTGTNAGTGTGCCNGCNACGATCATAACATCGGACTGGCGTGGNGAGCCTCGCGGAACNACTCCAAATCTGTCGAGGTCGTAACGCGGCATGTAGGCGTGCATCATTTCAACCGCACAACAAGCAAGACCAAACGTCATTGGCCACAGTGANCCCGTACGAGCCCAGTTGACTAACTTATCGAAGTTAGCAACAACAAAGCCNNTNTCAGTCAATTCTTCTGTGACGGCGGNCAGNACTCCGTNGNGGCNATCAGTTGACAGTTTGTNTACTGTTGTTAANCNCTACTCCCATTCTAAAGCCCCTTTACGCCATTCGTAGATGAAACCGACAGTCAAAATTCCTAAAAATAAAATCATAGACCAAAACCCAAACACACCNATATCACCGAGTGCAACCGCCCATGGGAATANAAAAGCGACTTCCAAATCGAAAATAATAAAAAGTATNGCAACCAGATAAAACCGAACGTCAAACTGACTCCGNGCATCGTCGAATGCTTCAAAACCACATTCGTAGGCCGAAAGTTTTTCAGAGTCAGGCTTTTGGCGNGCNACTATGAAACTNGCAAGTAACATAGNTCCAGCCATGCCTNTNGCGATCGCNANAAANATTANAATNGGNACGTANTCNTTCAATAACTCCGTCATTTCCAACCTTGCCAAAAAACGGGTACAAATCCGTAATAAAGAAACGACATCAGACGGTCTTTTCGCCCTCTTTTGCTGCAATATAGTGAGAGACAACGCTGATGCAAGTCCGTATAACGACACACAAAAAGGTATAACATAAGCAACTGATTCTTATATATTTTTTTAAACAACACAACACGAACACCAAAGCTAACCCGCACCAAATAGGCTTTTAGACGTTTAAACTATTTTACCGAAGACACCAAAGCAATTATGCAACACTCCTTAAGTGACCCTATTAAACACAATTGTACAAACTACAGTTCCAGGTCTTTCGTACCAAACGCACCATTTAAATAGAATTTTACGATGTCTATCTATATATGGGTCGTGAAGGATCTAACCTCAACTCATTTCAGGAGAAATTTAAATGCAACTAGTGTGGCTTGCTTTACTCGCCCTTTTATTGGTTCCACAAACAAATCAAGTCCGTGCCGCTGATGATCCTCTTAGCGAAGAGCAGCTTAAAGGAAAAGCGTTGCAGGATCTTTCTGCTGCGAAAAAACAAATCAAAGCAAAAAAGTATGATTATGCCGTGTATTTCCTGAAAGAAGCACTCGAAGCCGATGAAAACAATGCAGACATTTATAATAACCTTGGGTTTGCCTTTAGAAAGATGAAAAAATTAGACAAATCTATGGCAGCCTACAATAAGGCCCTTAAAATTGACCCAAACCACAAAGGGGCCTTGGATTATCAAGGCGAATTGTTTTTAACTTTGAAGAAACCAGCTGAAGCTCAAAAGAATTGGAAAAAATTACAAGAATTATGCCCAAGAGGTTGTCCTAATTTAACGAAATTGCAAAAAGCTATCACCAGCTATAACTCCGGCACGTACGGAGGCTATTAATACCAAAGGAGGGTTTCCCCTGCAAAAATAGTACGCAACACTGTTTATGGTTGGAGTATTAATTTTGTTAGAACACATACTGATATCGAATTAACAGGTAAGCTTCATGCCGCACCCACTCAGAATAGCACATTGCTCCGATCTGCATTTGGATGGAGACGGATATTCACCAAACAATCAAAGTCCAAGTGTCTTATTTGAAAAAACTTTGCAACAGATTAAGAAATCCGATCCACACCTTCTTTTAATTGCCGGGGATCTTTTCGATAGCAATCGAGCTGATGATAACATTGTGCTTTGGGCGATGCGTGCACTAGAAAGTTTGCCATTCAAAGTGTTCGTCATACCCGGTAATCACGACTGTATGCAACCAAATGGTGTTTTTGAACGGCATGACTTTAATACTATCGAAAACGTCGTAATGCTAGCTAACCCAAATGGAGAAATAGTTTGGGCCGAAGACCATGGCGTAGCAATTTGGGGAAAAGCAATGGTATCTCATACGCCCGAATATCGCCCGCTCAGTAATTGTCCAGCACGCCCAGAGGGTTGTGATTGGTATCTTGGGATGGGGCATGGATTATTTGTTGGAAATGAAAAAGATAGCGAACGATCATCTCCTATCACATTGCAAGAAGTCGAAGAGAGCCCATGCGACTATGTCGCCCTTGGTCATCATCATGCTGCAATGGAAATAGTTACGGACATAAAAAAAGCCGCTTACTCTGGCTCACCGACTGATGACATAGGTAAAGGCCACACTTTCGCATTGGTAAAACTTATTAAAGGCCTAGCGCCAGTATTGGATATCCTGACATTGGAGTAAAACTTACTTTCCTAAATTTTTACGGAAGTAAGTGGTTTCATTCACTGCGTTTCTATAGCCGAGCTGGTGATAAAAATTGTGTGTGCCACCCTCTGCTCGGTGAGCCGCGCTAGTGACCTCCATTAATGAACATCCATCGGAAATTGCCAGCTTCTCGACGTGGCTGATCATTTTACTTCCCACTCCCTTACCGCGCCATTGCTCATCAATAACTAACGTAGTAATTCGAGAAACAGGATTGATAACGTGAGGCCAGTGGAGAATTTGTAGGCTGATAAAACCAACAACTTTGGTGTCCATCTCAGCTACTATCATGCGGGTTCCGGGCATTCCTGCCAGCATGGAAGTTTTTTTTTGAATTTCTGTCCTATTTATTTCATAGCCCAGTTGAAGAAAGAGTTTCTCCAGAGCTGGTGCATCATTGGAGACAGATGGCCTGAGCATTATGTCCATAGGTTCAAAGTCCATTANNCNACATTGATTTGCGTACATTTTCTCAGAAGATNTTTTTTATCNGCCCAATCAACCCGTTTATCNNGTTGTGATNATTACACCANTCATTCTGTTTCAACATTCAGCAAACACCCAATGGTCGTCAGGAACCTCAATTTCCATGCACANTAATATTGAAGCTCTNGATTTACCGTGCGTGTCCACCGCGAGGGCATCATTAACGCCACCCTCGAGTGCTTCNTCTAANATAAAGTTAAAAGCCTTTAGCGATGGAAGGTCAAACCGCTTTACNTTTCCNTTAACGATATGACCAAAATAATCTTTGACTGCCTTTTCTGTCACNTGTTCAGACAATAAATCATAATCCTCATCGCGATAAGGGATGAGCCCGATATTGGATCGATTNCCTTTATCACCAGCACGCCCGTGCGCTATTTTNTGGAGCTGTAATCTTGCCATTATTGCACCATCTGCCAATTNGGTTGGATTTGTTCCCGTGGCAGATAGGTAGCATAAGTACGAATAGTTCTTCGTAACGATTGCGTTTTCCCACCGCCACCAGCAGGGCCATTAGTTGCTAATGTTTCAGCCTCTGCCAAAGCTGCCTGAGCACTCNCCTTATCAGGCGCCCGCACACAAAACCTAAGCCGGGCATCAAGCATNTCTTCGTNAGGCTCTCCAAANGAGAAGACACTATTTACCCCNATGATATCTACNCGCANNGGCAAATTCGATACNGTCTTATCGCGCCGCAGACGTTTAGTAACAACTTCGCCTGCGAGTTTAGCGCGACCAGCAGCATTCCATCCACCGTAAGAAATTTCTGCAACTCCGAGCCANCCATTATCAACGCCGCATAGCACTTTAAGTTGATCTGGACGTTTCCGTCCTCGGACGCCCGACANCCGAACACGATCCNTCCCTAACTCTTCTGCCTTAACTTCGTTAATATCCATAACAACGTCTGGNGTGCGATAGTCACCGGGATCGCCAAGCTCATAAAGGAGTTGCTGTCGNACCACATGCCGATCNACAAGCCCNCCAGANCCGNGTGTCTTCGTGATTATGACACCCTNATCGCTAACTTCTGCTATNGGAAACCCGAGGCGATCAAGGTCGGGGACTACTCGTTTCCCGCCGTCNGCATAATTTCCTCCTGTCGCGTGCCCNGCGCACTCAAGCATATGACCGGNCATGGTACCTAAGGCTAATTTATCATAGTCTTCCGGACCCCAGCCAAAATGGTGAGCTAANGGGGCAACGGCTAATGCTGGATCNGCAACTCTNCCCGCAAGNACAACATCNGCACCCTGGTCAAGGGCATCTTTCATTTCNAANGCNCCTATNTACGCGTTGGCNCAAATCAANGGTGTGCCAAGGTCTGAAAGCTTTCGTCCGGTTTCTGCCAAAACCGGATCTAATTCTCNTACCATCTCAGTAACATCATCNCCCGTAATCGCAGCAACCTTCANGTTGTTNAAACNATGCTCTTTGGCAACGTCGCAAACNAACTTCGCAGCACCAATCGGATCAGCCCCACCAAGATTTGTAACTATGCGGACTTTTTTTTCTACAGCAGTCGGCAGAAGTGTTTCCATTCGATGCCGTAAATTAGCTACGTGTCCGGGCTTACCTGAACGCTTAGCTTCCTGAAGAAGCGCGAGCGTNCGCTCGGCNAGGTGCTCNAGCATNAGAAAATCNACANTANNATTTTCNAGAATNTCCANCGCNGGCTCCAACCTATCGTCNAGGAANCCTGCNCCNCCNCCAATTTTNATGCTNTCAGTCATTGCTNANTTCTCCTTACAACCAANCNGCNNCNCNNTTTGTGTAGCAAAATAAATTTCTCAATTTACACTNNAANCTCCNTGCNCGATTGAACGGTTCAANCGTTTGATNTTTGCAANCTAACCATCATATNCCTANAAACGTCCGTNAAGGTACATNGNCTGNCNGCAATCCCCACAANCGNTCAGCATTACGNTGNGCNACCGCGTGAGCTACNNNAGAAGGCAGNCTTTGCANNNCTTTTTGCCAAACTNTGAGCNTGNTTTATATAGAACCAACCCCAATCCTCTTGCCAAACATTATCAAAAGCGAGAATGAATCTATCTGNATATTGAAGAACCAATTTACGCCAGGCNGGAACCAAACCNNNANCACTNACCATTTCGGTCCATGGTTGANTCTTTTGGTTAATACCGTACCAATTAGCTTTAGACGTAATTAGGTGCANNTTTTTGTGTTTTCTGAGAAGNCTCNGGGCCTCNGTTGCCTTTAATTGCCCNAGATGAGTAAGCGCAACTGGGTATCCATCCTGGCGTTGAAGAAATTCTTCAAATTGATTCATAAATGATGATCTCTGTANTGTATCACCTGGNATCGACTGAAATTCAATGTGCAAAACAATGGGCCATCCTTTGGACCGAGCAGCAGAGATTGCAGCAGCCGGCTGAGGCTCTGCAAAATCCATGTCTATTTCAGGGGCATCCCCTTTNCGTTTTTCAGCATGGTATATCATGATCTCTGCCATAGCTCCGAAATTTGGATCATTGAGTTGCTTCTCCAGACGCCGGTAATACTTTGGTGAATTATCACGATAGACACCACCTTTTGTTCGNACCGATGCTGTTATCCGTGCCGGATTAGACTGGGCGAAAGCACTAATCTCGCGCCATTTTAGTCCACGGCGCGCAGTCAATAGTGTACGTGACACTCCTGCTTTGTTCATCAATGGAATTACGTCATCGAGATCAATGTATTTGCTGGCCTGACTGTGCGCATCTATCATGGGTATCCTTGCAGCAGAGTTTTCNAANGAGCTATTCGAGACGCAGCCTCCANNAAATAANANAATNAAAANGCCACACAATCTTNGCAAAATTTGNCACTCGCATTCCTCCCACTATTCAAACTNTAACCAGCGGAACTGATAATAAGATGGTTCATCAATAATGGGTATTGCNCTTTAATACAAAACGTTTGAAANAGCTCTAATCACATTATCGGAANTTCGAACANANAAAAAATANCGAGNAAATCCTGGAATNCGAAGNTNGTAGTATTTTTGAGGANCAACGGACCAGATAGGCCCTGCATTAGNAGTGCTTGTTTATTATTTGGAAAACCATAAATNNTGANTNATTCGTCCCCATTTTAGAATTAAGTAACATAANTTTATATCCGCCAGATCATGCCANAACCTCAGTCATGGCTTAAGGTTACACCACACGGANTATTCTGCATGCCGGGTGATTTTTATTTGGACCCCATTAAAGCAGTACCGAAGGCAATAGTTACTCACGGCCACGCCGATCACGCCCGTCCGGGTCATGAGGCGGTAATTGCAACTCCNGAGACGATCGAAATAGCCAAAATGCGCATGGGTAACAATACATGGCAAAAAACAGAAGCACTCCAATACGGAAGAAGTCTTAGGTTTAACGGTGTGGATATTTCTTTAGAGCCNGCAGGACACGTTATCGGAAGTGCCCAGNTAGTGCTTACTTACGAAGGTTCCAAGGTTGTNGTATCAGGTGATTATAAACGCCGGCAAGACCCGACCTGCCTCCCCTTCAAGGTTGTTCAGTGTGATACTTTTATTACCGAAGCAACTTTTGCCCTTCCGGTATTCCGCCACCCTGACGATCACACTGAGATTAAAAAATTACTTGCATCATTGGAACGGAACCCTGATCGTACTCATTTGATAGGGGCCTACGCACTTGGTAAAGCACAACGTGTGATCGCTCTATTAAGAAAAGCAGGGTATCAAAGCCCAATATTTTTGCACGGCGCAATAAACAAAGTTTGTAATCTGTATAAGCAACTCGGAGTTCCGCTTGGTGAATTGAAAAGTGTTTCGCACTCAAACAAAGAAGACCTTATAGGGCAGATTGTTATTGCACCACCAAGCGCCACTAGGGATCGTTGGTCTCGAAGATTTACTAATCCCATAATTTGCTTTGCATCCGGCTGGATGCAAATTAGACAGAGAGCTCGGCAACGCGGTGTTGAACTTCCACTTATAATTTCTGACCATGCAGACTGGGATGAGTTGACACAAACTGTAGTAGAAGTTGAAGCACCGGATATTTGGGTAACGCACGGGCGTGAGGAAGCACTAATTCACTACGCTGAAACGAAAGGAATTAGAGCAAGGGCACTATCCATGATAGGCTACGAAGAGCAGAACGAATGAGAGCCTTCTCAGAACTTTTAGATAATCTGAATTGCACTCCACAAAGAAATGGTCGCATCCGATTACTCATCAATTATTTTAAAAAAGAACAAGATCCGAACCGTGGTTGGGCAGTTGCTATATTAACAGGCGGCTTGGAGTTGCCTAATGCAAAGACATCAGTAATCCGAAGCTTGATTTCTGCTCGAACAGACCAGAAATTATTCGAGCTGTCTTACGAATATGTAGGTGACTTAGCTGAAACAGTATCGCTTTTATGGCCAACCACTAGCAACAACAAGACACATCTCAATCTAACAAACGTTATTAAAGACTTGCAGAAAGCGAACCGCAAAACCTTTCATGCTCTGGTTGAGAACACCCTAGATAAAATAGATACATCTGAAAGATTTGCATTTTTAAAAATGATAATGGGCAACCTGAGGGTTGGTGTATCTGCTCGCTTAGTCAAGCTCGCATTAGCCGAATACGGCAATAAACAGCCCTCAGAAATAGAGGAACTGTGGTTCGGACTTAAGCCTCCCTATCAAGATCTTTTTGCATGGCTAGAGGCAAAAGCACCGCCACCAATCGTTAATGACAAATTAATATTTCGACCTTTGATGTTAGCAAATCCGATAACAAAAGACGCCCTTATGGATTTAGAGTACCAAAACTTTGTTGCCGAATGGAAGTGGGACGGAATAAGAGCTATTCTTGTGGGTGATGGCAAGGAATGTAAACTTTACTCGAGGACAGGAGATGATATTGGACAGGCCTTCCCAGACATTGTGCGCCTAACAAACTTCAGAGGTGTTGTCGATGGCGAATTATTGATAGTACGTGAGGGTGTTGTCGCGCCCTTTAACGATCTGCAAAAACGCCTTGGTCGGGAAAAACCCACTAAAAACCTGCTCGAAGAATATCCTGCCCATTTTCGGGTATATGATATGTTGTTTAATCATGACATGGACTTGCGATCGAAGTCACTTGTCGATAGGCGAACAAAATTAAAAGATTGGGTTGATGCTGTAGCGTCAACCCAAATTGACTTCTCCTCACAAATAAACTTTTCAAATTGGGAAGAGCTTTCAGCCGTTAGAGATCAAGCTCGGGAAAATGGTATTGAAGGGTTAATGCTGAAGCAAATAAATAGTCCCTACCTTCCTGGACGACCAAAAGGACCTTGGTTCAAATGGAAAAGAGACCCACTGGTCGCTGATTGCGTGCTTATGTACGCCCAGCGGGGCCATGGCAAACGATCCTCCTTTTATTCTGATTATACCTTCGGTTGTTGGCGCAGTACCGTTGATGGAGTTGATGAACTGGTGCCTGTTGGGAAAGCTTATTCGGGTTTTACAAATACTGAATTGGTCGAGATTGACCGTTGGGTACGAGCAAACGGAAAAGAGCGTTTTGGACCTGTTCGCGCGGTTGAAGTTGGACTTGTCTTTGAAGTCGCGTTTGACGCTGTTCACCTTTCAAGTCGCCATAAGTCTGGCCTTGCAATGCGTTTCCCGAGAATCCATCGCATTAGGTGGGACAAACCTGCTCAAGAGGCAGATAGAGTGGAAGGCTTATTGGAACTGGTATAAAACACGATGCGATAGTGTCATAAAAGTCTTATATTCAACAACAAGAAGTGGCTCAGCCTTATTTTTTTTTACTCTTCCACGTACCACCATAGTGATAAGTGTCAGGACATTCTTTTTTTACTATATTTAAACAAGCGTTGCACAGAAACACCCAGCCTGTATTATTCTGGAATTTGCAACGAAAAAGGACACTAGCTGTTCTTCCGCACTTAGCACAATCCTTGTATCGTTCCCTCAAAAACCCTCCCCCTTCGAAATATTCTGGCTATATGAAACGGTCCAAAATTATATTTCACAAATCTGGTAACCGACAATTATTTAGCCTTCAAAACTTCTGCAATAGCATCATCGATAACTCCCAGCATCTGCAGACACATTTCGTCGGGCGCCTCGTCGTCTATTAATTCCCGCTCCTCGATCAAGTATTCTAATCTTTTCTTTTCCGGCATGTCCGTTAAAAGCTGGTGTAATTCATCCTTATATTGATCTGCTCTCATTGGATAACTCTACTTCGTTGCTTGACTTTCTTTCAATAACCGCACACGTAACAGCGACGGGCACGTATATCACGAGCTCAAAATTTATATAGAGCTGCGACTTTAAGTTAACAAAAAAATATTAATTCAAATTAATGCGCGAGATTTTCCGCTCTTGGTGAGTAGGACAAAAGGGCGTAGTTCGGCTAGAAAGAAAACAGTTTATGTCTGACTTCCAAAAAATTGGATTGGCAAAACCAATATTAAGAGCACTAAAATCCGCGGGTTACACGCACCCTACTCCCATTCAAGACCAAGCAATTACACCGTTGATGGAGCACAANNACCTTTTAGGAATTGCACAGACCGGCACCGGAAAAACCGCGGCTTTTGCACTTCCAACGCTCCATTTATTGGCAACCGGGGGAAAGAAAGCGCTACGCCGTGAACCAAGAGCTCTGATTCTCGCTCCGACCCGGGAGCTTGCTGGGCAAATCACTGACAGCATTCATGCTTATTCCAAAGACCTACCACTACGTTCTATGGTTGCGGTTGGCGGGGTCTCAATACGGCCACAAATGCAGAAATTGAACCGTGGTGTTCATATTCTTGTTGCAACCCCAGGCCGATTGCTCGATTTAATGAAGCAGGGACATGNATCTCTGCGTTCAGTTCAGATCTTTATTTTAGATGAAGCAGACCGCATGCTTGATATGGGTTTCATTCACGATGTGAAAAAAATTNCCGCACAATTGCCAGATCACCGCCAAACAGCTCTTTTCTCTGCCACAATGCCAAAANATGTTAAGGTACTTGCGGATAANCTACTTACAAAACCTGTTCTGGCTGAAGTGACACCACCGGCCACNACCGTCGAAAAAATAGAGCAGCAGGTGCTNTTCGTTCCNCAAAATAAGAAGATGCAACTACTCATCGAAATGCTTNNCGATAAGAAAATAAAACGCGCCCTCGTTTTTGCACGCACAAAATACGGGGCGAACCGAGTTNCAGAGAAGATAACGAAAACCGGCATTAATGCTGATGCAATACACGGNAATAAAAGCCAAAATGCACGNCAAAAGGCACTCGATAAATTCCGAACCGGTAGCATACGTGTGTTAGTTGCAACGGACATCGCCGCGCGAGGAATAGATGTCGAAGGCATCACCCACGTGATTAATTTTGATTTACCAAACGAGCCGGAAAACTATGTGCATCGTATTGGGCGGACTGCCCGTGCGGGCCGGCAAGGANTAGCAATATCCTTTTGCCAAACCAGTGAACGTCACTATTTGAAGAGCATAGAGAAGGTTATTCGCCAACCAGTGCCCATCTTCTATGACCATCCATATCACGAGGAGCAACCAANGAAAGATAAGGTAAAAAATAAAAAATTCCCTGCTTCAGACAATAATAANGTCAAAACAAAACANGGCAGCAAAAATCGTCATNGGCGTAGAAACAGAAATCGTAAAAGAAAATCAAAGCTTGCCGCCTAGCAAATTTTTTAAATAATNCCCACTCAGATTAAGACGCTAACATACCCGCGCTTTTTACTTAGTTTTTCGCCTACAGAACTGTTTACTAAATCTACGAACTGTTCAGCGATCATACTCACGTGCTAANTTTNCNTATAATTTTTGAAAAATCATACGCAAATTTNGAGGCGATCNTGTGACGGCAAAAAAGNATATAACTTNATCACAGGCCCCCATCGATGGTGCTCGCGCCCTTATGAGCAACGGTGANTATGTAATGGCTGCTGAAAANCTTTTTGAATTGGTAAAATTACACCCATTAGATGCAACCGCATTTGCACTTCTTTCNATAACTCTTGATTATCAAGGCGCGNCAAAACAAGCTGAACAAATGTGGAAAACAGCAATGCAGCTAGATACCGCAGAGGAACTTGGGGAACCCGATAGCTTTATCAAGCGGCTGTTCAGCACCCCTCCACCACTCTCAGAGGCAAAGATTTTCGAAAGCGCAGAGAACTTTATTTCCCAACAAGCTTTTNCTTCGGCGAAAGAAATGTTGCAAAGGATCTCACCGGAACTCCGCGAAAACAAATGGTTAGAGCTNATGAGTACTGTCCTGATACAAAGAGAAGAAATCGCGGAACTTACCAACTTAACAAATTCTTTTCCACNCGCCAAAGCATTNATGTCATTACGAAATGAAAACCGTGATAACTTACAACAGCGTGCGATAGAGCAGAAAATACCNCCAATCATAATATTTGCTCTTCCGAAGTCAGCAAGTCACTACATCAATACAAAGTTACAAACAATTCTANGCGCACCTCAAGCAACTGTAGGGCGTGGATTTGGAAACAGGATAGGCGACTATGTAGTCCCAGGCTGGGCAAAAAACACAGCGCGAGGTGGCTGTNTAGTTACCAATCACTTATCTGCCAAAGCCTACAACTTTCAAAACTTGGCCAAAGAAGGTCTAACCAAAATTATTGTACATGTTCGCGACCCTCGACAAGCACTCATCTCCTGGGTTCATCATTTGGACAANGAATTAGACAAGCGTACCGAGCGAGAAAAAAATATTTTTCNTGACCCTGATTACAATCCTGGTTGGAGCCTAGAAAAAAAGATCGATTATCATTTGCCAGGCTGGATGAGATTTGCTGCCGAGTGGTTGGAGGACTGGCAAAAAGTAGCTATTAGTCCCGACGACGGTATGGATGTGCTATTTACCACTTATGAAGACTTCGTTCTTGACGAAAGACAGTACTTTAAACAAATTTTTCATTTTTACGACTTACCTCTTGAATACTTAAAAGACCTGAAAATCGAGAAACCTAAGCCGGGCGAATTACACTTTCGAACTGGGAAGATCAATGAGTGGCGTAATATTCTCACGAGTGCCCAACAAGAAACNGCGACATCAATGATACCTGCAAGTATCAAAGAAAGACTAGGATACTAAATTCAAAATCGGTTACCGANTATTGTATGCCCCGNATGCTTTATACATAAGCCCACTGGTTTTCCCAGTGAAAGATTATCGCTACTTGGCAGAAACCTAAATATCAACCNTTNGAAACCAATTGGTTATGGCGTTATCCATTCCGCTTTTATAGNGTCAGTGCCNCACTGAAATATAGCTCTTAAATGCGCATCTCGATCGAGCGATAACCAATCTATCTTGGTAACCGAAATCTCAATNACACAAAAATTTTTGTCAGTTTCTNCCCGTTCTTTTGGGCAAGCTCCAACCTTTTTTCTAGGATCTCCGGGGACCTGCCTTGATTGGTAAAGTTCCCGCTGACGAGTTGATAGATCCGACCATGCCTCATGGTGCAACACGTGGTTAGCAAACATCGCATTTCCCGTCAGACGGATTTGTATTCCATGTTGACGATCATGAAAGTGCGCCATNACNAGTGAGCAATGCTNAATGTGAGANATTTTTTGAGCACGACGGTCGGAATGGAAGCGGAGGATCTTTTCATCTTTTGAGGTTTCCCTTAGAACAACAGTACGAACGGATGACCCTTTATCCTCATGNGAGGTTGATAAATTCAACCACCGGTATTCAGATTTTGGATCGCGAGAACCTCTTGCCAGGTTGCGCCATATGTCATCGTAAATAATATCTAACTTGGGGAAATTACCCACCATGAATGTCCNATATATTTGAGAGTGGCCAAAACTTGATANGCCTTACCCTACTTTTANTTTAACCCNATNCTCAAAGAATGCCATNTAGCCAGCATAGTCTTCACCCTCGTCAAAAGGCGCTTCATAGGACCAGATAATGTTTTTTTCAAATTTATCACCTACCCGCACGGAGTAATANGACGCCACGCCNTTGAATGGTCAAAAACTGTCATAGTCGGACTTNTCAATAAGATCGGAACGCACATCAGNCGGCGGAAAATAATGCACCGGACTGTGATTGGTCTCGNGCATAATAAGCGTACGCATAGAGTCTGCAATGCATTCNCCCATAACCAGCACACATATTCTTNTGCTAGTTGTCGCCACTGTTACTTCNTAGTCTGGCATTTTTACGAANCCAGGCGCAGGCCCCNCTAGATTAATNCCATTGCCCAAATCAACACTCCCCCTTGGCTAGCCTTGCAGCCCTCTTTTTTGCATCACCATTCTCCCTGTCAGATACATATAAGAGGCCTCCCACTCTACGCATCATATTGATCTCGAAATCATCCAGGACGTCATCAGAGTAAATGACCTCCCAAAGCATTTCTATCATACGNAAACGTTCNTTTTCATCAAAATGATCACGAACGACCTTTGTTATGCTGTATATTTCAACCAGTTCAGCATTTGCTTCCTCTGCTGACANNATAATTTCACCNACTTCNTCCTCAGGAAGATCGAAGTGCTCGATAAGAAGTTTCGAAATTTTAGTCCTCTCAGCNGCCTCAAATGTGCCGTCCATCATTGCGGCCTCAATAAGGAGACCAGCCGCAGCATGATGAAGNGCAGCCACACTGTGGGAACCTGCGGAAACATTCTCTTCGGTTTCATTCCCGAAGATCATATTCTTTAGACCCTTAAGCATTATTCGTTGCCCCTCAGTAAGATAAAAATGATAGAGATATTTNTTTCAATATATAGAGATTTTCTTCGGTCAAACAATGTAAGAAAAAGGTTCAGCAGAAACCCGCAGTGGCCNTCTCATAACCNTATTNGCCGNANTCAGAAGCAGTGAATAGCTCTNAANNAGTATTACATGCAACCAGATTGCTACTGTTATCCAACACACAACCAAGCCAAAGGCAGCATCAAATTGAACTNGTGATGCGAAATAGAGTTGAACAAAGCTTAGTTCCATTGTGACCGGCAACACATGTAACTAAAAGTATTTAATAATAATATTTATTGAGGGAGGGANTTATTTTGAGCTTCTTGTGGAAAAAACGCCTTGGCGATAATGCGAGTAACCTTCTAAAGCACTATTATGCAGATATNCTACGCCGTCCTGAAATGCTGGAAGCACTTCATGATTACGACAAAGCCCAATTGATAATGATAGCCGAGTCAAAGAGAGCACCCAAAAGTGCGGTAAAAAAATTGGTTAAGGCGATTGCCCGCATGGAGCGAGCTGGCGTTGTGAGCGAACGCCAGAAACTCTGGAATGTAATCCATGGCGGCGAGGACTACCTTCGCCAGGAGTGTGGCGAGGATGCGGCTGGATGGATACATCTTGGCCGTTCAAGTCCGACTATCCGAGTTGTTGCAAGCCGAATAGCCTTTCGAAGAAAACTTATAGATATAATGACATCAAATCTTGAACTTAGGCATNCAATGATTNAGCTGGCCCGCAAAAATCTGAGAACTCTTATGCCGGGATATGCTTATATCCAACCTATCGAGGCCGGTACGTTTGGCTATTATATTATGTCTTTTGTCGAGCCTTTAAGGCGCGATTTTGTTCGGCTTATGAATGCGTATGAAAACACCAACATAAGTGCAGTATGCACAGGCGGTGGGTATGGTGTTGAATATGATCTTGATATCAAGCGATTGGATGAACTNCTAGGGTTTAAGACGGAGATGTGGAACGCTCGAGACTCAATCCGAAATTACGACTATGCGGTTGAGGCTTACATGGGGCTTGCTCTTATGCATAATACNCTGGGACGCCTGGCGCTTGATTTTCTNATCTGGCACAGTCAGGAATTTAATTTTATACGCCTGCCAAGTCGTCACTCCATTACCTCTTCCATCGCCCCACAAATGCGCATTCCATATGTACTTGAGTTTATAAATGCNACCAGCGGTCAAATAACGGGGCGCCTTACAGAAGCACTTTCGGTTTTAAAAACNGCATCCGATCAGCTCGAACCAGCAACAATGTTACCAGCAGAATTTTGGACTTGCTGCGATGAGTCACATGCNGCTATCGAGTCCCTCATTGACTGTCTCAANGAAATTGAAATTAACAAAAAACGCATGGCGGAAAAGGCACAAGCCCATTGGGTACAGGCAACGACACTTATCGCNTACCTAGTNAATNATAAAAATATGTCTTTCCGGGTCGCACACCAGATATTATCGGTGGTTGGTAAACAGGTAGTGGATAGTAACCTTTCTCCTGCTGAAATAACCGTTGACATGATCGAGGAAGCATCGATTCAACATACCGGTAAAAAGATTGGCCTTAGCGAAGAAGCCCTCAAACAAACNCTCGACGCTTGGAGTGGTGTCGAAGGNCGTCACTATAGGGGTGGCACCTCGCCTGATCGAGTTCNCGCCCATATNAAAGCTGCAAAAGCGAGTGAACGGGAGGATACGAAACTTCTTAAGAAGATTATACGTGGTATCGAAGTGGCCTCAAAAAAACGGACTTTAGCCTTCAAAGGACTACAATCCGCGTTTCGATAAATGTGGCTTAACGCTTAATGTAGTCTTGCAGCAGNCGAAGCAGTTTGTACCAACTAGAGCAAGAACCCGGGGCGCTAGTTAAAGCTAATCACATCAGCAATACGGCTCATCGGAACAAAAGTTGCTCTGCGTTTTAAAATCTCAAGCTTTTAGGGTATAGTACCAAATAATAAAACCCACACGGCTTTTGATNTAAAGAATATCCTTCATAATGAAAACTTTCCTGATAATCGTTTTTATATTTGCAGGTTTGCTTTTTTACCCCCAAATCCAGGAGGGCACTGNGTCATCCTGTGCNGCTCTAGAGCGTAANGTCCTGACAGTCATTCATNAAAATAAAGAAGGCGCAGCATTTTTAGGGCTATTACTGAAAGGCNTGTCAAATGGTGCATTTGCGCAAGAGGCTATTAAGTCTGAGTATCCAAATTTACCCCCAATCATGGGATGCTCTATTTCCTATTACGATGTGCTCCTTAATCCAGAAAGAGCATTAAAATTAAAGGCTAAATAAGGGGAAAGTTGATTTCCGGGGGGTCACTGGAAATGCTTACATGGTAAACGATACATATACTGTATCACGGTACTAAGCCATCATCCCCTAAACTGTATATCCGTCTATCTCGAAAATATTTTTTGTAGGGATCAAATTCAGCTCTTTCTCCCAGGACACTGTATTTAAATCCTACTGACTAAATTTTTGAAGAGAGTAACATCGGATTAAAATCACTTTAACGNTGTTGGATGCATCAAAAACNCGNGGGAGATTTAAGAATGAGNGCGGGATTTATCGGAACCGGAAGTATGGGGGAGCCTTTGGCGACGAACATACTAGATCAAGAAAAATCTCTTGTAGCCTATGACATAAACTCAGAAGCCACGGTAGGTTTAGCTNACAAGCAAGCACGAATTGTCAGTTCCCCAGCTGCNGTTGCAAACGAAGCTGAGCTTGTTTTTGCCTGCATGCCAACCATCGAGGCCTTCCGAGCGGTCATCACCGGTGCNNATGGTGTCATTAATGGTAAACAAATGAAGACGTTCGTCAATCTTGGCACTATGGGCACAGAAGCAGTCACTGAGATGGAAAAAGCCCTCGCAGCGAATGGCATTCCGATNCTAGATTNNCCTATTACCGGCGGGGTACAACGGGCATGGGACGCTGANATTACGGTTATCACTTCCGGCCCGCAANGCGTGTACGATCAAGTCGAACCTTATTTGAAGTCATTTGCCCGCGATATTCATTATGTCGGTGACAAAGTAGGGCAGGCTCAAATAGCTAAAGTCTGCAATAACATCATGTCTTTTACCAATTTGGTGATTGGCCTGGAAGCTTTAACATTGGCGTCAAAAGGCGGCCTCGATCCGCACAAAGTCCTTGACGTTATAAATTCTGGATCGGGTCAGAATAGCGCTTCCTTGTCAAAAATTCCTAACTCCATAATGAAGGGAAATTTTAATCTACAGGCGCCATTACATATAATAGANAAAGATGCGTTACTATGGCGGATGGAATCAGAACGCCTTGAGGNGCCGCAAGGAGTAGGAAGCGCTACCTATCAGACTATCCAACAAGCCTTAGCGATGGGGCTACGGGAGGGCGACTTAAGCGAGATCGTCAAAGTTGTTGAACGTGCGGCTGGGACAAAAATCCTGAATTCTGANACNTGATCNATGTTAGTTGGGCAAGTGACANACAATGTCCGATCACTTGGAGTTTTTTTGGATTAACCTCANTGCTAGCCCAAAACCTTCCTTACTGTCTCGNATCGTGCAATAAATTTACGAGCAACAAGGCCTATTTTGGCCGATTAGCTTTAAGGTCCCAGCCTTGATAACAANCTGTCACGCCACCACTTACATCNCATTTTCTAACATGATCAGACCGCACAAAAACAACATAGCCATTTTTGAAGTTGGGAAAAATTTTAAGTTTGTATTCGGCATCATAAACCCAAGCTGCCGCGATTAATGCCCCGACCATTGTTACCAATACCAGCGTCCAGTAGTATCTACCGCGCATAGCCTCGTTCACTCCTCAACAAATTCCATCCTCTTCTTATCAAAAAGCTTAAATAATTCACGAAAACATAAATAGGAAATTTTTATAGTAAAATATTTACAAAGAACTGTAAATTATTGATAAATATATAATTAATATCTTTTGACGGTTAATCTTCTTCTTTGTTCTGCCCCTCGCTTGAAGTCTCTTCTACGGACTGATCCTTTAAGATCTGATCCTCATTCATTTCCTCATTGCTGCCCTGCTCTTGACCTCGTTGGGCCTCAACAAACTGTCCTTCACGCGGTTGCTCTAGAATTTCACCGTCGGGTAAGTTTGGATTTTCATATCGGGTGTATAGAGTTTGAGTACGCTTGTCTGNCTTAGTTCTAACGAGATACTCTTTCGCCATCNTGTTGCTAACAAGNAANGTNANAACATAATTATGCGAAAATTTTCCTAAACAGTAAGTCCGTCCAACATTCTTCGCCAAAATATGCTGAATTTCTTCGTATGAGAGAAATTCTTTATTCAACAGTTCATTCGAGACGATTTCTGCCCGCTCTCTAATCCATCTTTCTTTTGCGTCTTGGAAAAAGGTCACCATCTCGTCGCAAAACTCAGGCGTGATTGGTGTGTCGATTGTGGTTTCAAGGCTACTGCCGTGATCTCTAAAATTATAGGCAACACCCTTAGCGCTCGCACTGAACTTAGCCTCAACCAGATGTTTATCTTCAAAACCATACACGCAACCAAGAAGGAATGATTGTGTGGGTGCTATACCGCGTGTGCGGCAGTGTATTCCTTTGTACCAAGTTGATTTTGGCCATTCGAACGAAACNGAATATTCAGAAGCAAATCCCCGTTGAAGGTATGACTCCGCAAACTTTTCCATTCTAAACCCCTCTTGATTAGGCAGCTACCTCAATTCCCAGCAAAAANTATATACCCTTGCGCAAGCTTTTTTGAGTGTCTTCCCTTTTCATATCATACAAGCTGACAATCGGCATCAACAGGCATTCAATATTGATATTAAGTTGGGAAAATATCATAGTATATCAGAAACNTATTGCANAAGAGATAGGGCATAANACCATTATCGAGAATAGGTAGCTTAAAGACTGTCCCCCAAAAATATCTTTTTCTTCTTGNAGAATAGAAAGCTCGTTATTCCTGGCCGAAAAATAATCTCAANCAGCCACAAACTTGTTTTTTGTTCTGTTAGCTAATGCGACCAATGACAGCATCACCGGCACTTCAACCAATACACCGACCACGGTAGCAAGCGCTGCGCCTGAGTGAAGGCCNAATAAACCGATAGCCACTGCCACTGCCAGCTCGAAGAAATTGGAGGTTGCAATGAGTGCAGCTGGTGCTGCTANAGAAAATGGTACACNCCAAATATATGCACAGCCATATGCAATTAANAAGATGCCATATGTTTGTATNAGTAACGGTAAGGCGATCAAACCAATAATCATTGGTTTAGTAAGTATGGTTTCCGCTTGAAAACCAAAAAGCANAATAATNGTGGCCAGTAATCCCATGATGGAGAGTGGCTTNACTTTGGCACTGAACCATTCAACGTNGNCTCGCTTGCCAGATCGGTGTAGTTTTTTGCGGGTGAGATATCCTGCTGCTAANGGAATAACAACATACAAAAAAACAGAAATTGCCAGAGTTTCCCAAGGCACAACAATATCGGTTACGCCTAGCAAGAGGGCAGCCAACGGTGCAAAGGCAACAATCATAATGATGTCGTTAATAGATACCTGCACTAGTGTATAATTAGCATCTCCATTTACNAATTGGCTCCAAACGAATACCATCGCAGTGCATGGCGCAATTCCGAGTAGTATCATTCCCGCAATATATTCCATCGCTGTTTCGGGATCGACCAACCCAGAAAAGAGGTNTTCAAAGAACAAAACTCCAAGCGCAGCCATAGTAAAGGGCTTTATAAGCCAGTTCACAAACAAGGTTATGCACAGGCCTTTTGGTTTCCGCCCAACGTCTCTAATACTTGCAAAATCAACGTTCACCATCATCGGGTAAATCATCACCCAAATAAAGATAGCCACCACCAAATTTACACTGGCATATTCGAGNGTTGCTACAAACTGGAANAAAGACGGTGAAATCGTACCAAGGCCAACACCACCNCCAATACATAGCNTNACCCAGAGAGAGAGGTAACGCTCAAATAGGCCAAGCGGCGAACCTTTAGTGATGGTAATTTNTCTTTTGATCATTTAATCCCAAAATTAACTGCTGAAATCTAAGTCATNGTAGTGCGGTTTAAGNCAAATGTTGCCGAATTCTGCCGCGTACCATGGCATCTGACNCCAACGTCTGCATGCGTGCAGCTTTCGANAATTAAACACATTGTGTATACTTNCAGTTCATTACAGTTTAATGACTATTGCAATTTCTTAAGACCTTTCAAACCAGCATTGCAAGATAGAGATGGCAAAAGAAAAAAGAGTAAATTCTCTTTTTGGAAAACTTCTAAATCTATCGAGCAAAAATGATTCTCAGTTTCTAATTGTAGGATACAGATCTCAAAAACACATACTCAGAAAACTTAAAAATGATAACAATCAGTAATTTTTATCCCGCCATTATTAGCTTATCGCCATAATGTGCAGAGAATTCAGCCCCTAGGTATTCCGCAAGCCGCTCCATCGCAAATTTACCACAACGGTTTTCCGCATCAGTGTTGTAGTTTGTGTTCGTATTGATATCGTAACAATAATGTTTACCAGCTTCATCAGTGACAAACTCAAAGCCAGCTACATCTAACTGTTCATTTTCCATTACAGACTTCATCTTTGGCAACAATGCCTTATTTATTATTTAATTTGTATTGTAAGGAGCGGCAGTTCATTTCTACGCTAAAAGATTAGCTATGGGATCACCACAACACACACTACAGACGGACCAGTTACGACACCGCATCGAGTATCAAAGAATTTGACTCAGAAAAAGTTTAGTCCGATCCGATTGGGGATTATTAAAAAACTTTTCGGGTTCATTCTGCTCCACAATCTGACCATCATCCATAAAAATAATTCTGTGCGCTACCTGACGCGCAAACCCCATTTCGTGGGTTACAACCAACATCGTCATACCCGTATCAGCAAGATCGACCATCACGTCGAGCACCTCTTTAATCATTTCCGGATCAAGTGCGGATGTTGGTTCATCGAATAACATAATTTTTGGACGCATACACAGCGACCGTGCAATAGCAACCCGCTGTTGCTGCCCGCCGGAAAGCTGGCCTGGATACTTATCCGCTTGTTCAGGTATTTTCACCCGTGTCAGGTATTCCATCGCGACTTCATCGGCTTCAACCTTTGGCAAATTGCGAACCCAGATTGGACCCAAGGTACAATTTTCCAACACTGTAAGGTGAGGAAATAAATTAAAATGCTGAAACACCATACCCACTTCGCGTCGTACATTGTCGATCTGCTTAAGGTCACTTGTCAGCTCAATATCATCGACGAAAATTGAGCCCTCCTGATGCTCTTCGAGTCGATTGATACATCTAATTAACGTCGATTTGCCGGATCCAGATGGTCCGCAGATCACGATTCGTTCACCCCGGAACACCGTGAGATCTATATCGCGCAAAACGTGGAACTGGCCAAACCATTTGTTAATACCGTTCATCTGAATGACGGCTTTACTGGAAAGACCCGATGTGTCTAACGTACGGTTTTTAGTCAACTTTTCACTCATGCTACCCCTTAGGTCATTCTCTGCCATTTGTGTCAAGTTTGCGTTCCAAATACAGACTATAGCGAGACATCGCAAAGCAGGAGACGAAAAAAACAATGGCGACAAAAATATAGGTTTCGTGTTCAAGACCCAACCAATTGGTGTCCGTTACTGATGACTTCGCGACCTGCAGTAAATCGAACAGACCAATAACAATAACTAAAGACGTATCCTTAAAGAGCCCGATGAAGGTGTTGACAATAGCCGGGATAGTAATTTTNAAAGCTTGCGGCAAAATAATAAGGCGGATGGACTGCCAGTAAGTTAAACCCATCGCACGCGCCGCCTCGGTNTGCCCTCTTGGCATAGCTTGCAGACCACCCCGGACAACCTCTGCCATATATGCTGATGAAAACAGAGTTAAGCCAATAAGTGCCCGCAGTAATTCATTAAAGTTAAAACCGTCTGGCATAAAAAATGGCAGCATAAATGATGCCATCACTAAAACGGTGATTAGCGGNACGCCGCGCCAAAACTCTATGAAGAGCACACAAAAACGACTGATGATTGGGAACTCCGATCGCCGNCCAAGAGCTAATAAAATACCAAGTGGTAACGAATANATNATTGCCACCGCNGCCATGATCAGGTTNAACATAAAACCGCCCCATTTCGGTGTTGGGACGACTTCCAAGCCAATACCACCGTGGATAAAGAAAAGTGCAACCAGCGGAAAACCGGAAACCAAGAAAACCGCTGAAAAAGTTCGGCCGGGCACGCGGTCCCACAAAACCGGCAATAAATTGATCACAAACAAAATNAGGACGAGATTGGGGCGCCAACGCTCAGATTCAGGGTAGAACCCGTAAACAAACTGCCCNAATCGCGCTGTTACNACAGCCCAACAGGCGCCTTCGTACCCNGCACAATCCTTATTGGAATTTCCAAACCACACTGCATCAACAAACGCCCACTGNACAAACGGCGGTACNACTAAATAAAGNAAANACAGCGANNTNATNGTTAAAACGGCATTGAGTGGCGACGCAAATAAGTTTTCACGCACCCAGCCAANGGTGCCAGACGTNGCTTTTGGCGGTGCCNATTGTTCCAGGTNTCTAGTGCGAACGAATGCNCTTTCATTCTTGTTTGTTTTATTTNTCACNGTTTAACGCTCCGTAAGCAGAATGCGACGGTTGTACCAATTCATGTACAAAGAGATTAGTANGCTGAAACACAGATATACTGACATTGACATAAAGATAATTTCGATTGCCTGCCCCGTTTGATTAAGCGAAATACCACCGAAAACATTAAATAAATCGGCATAGCCGATCAAAATCCCCAACGATGAATTCTTGGTAAGATTTAAGTACTGACTAATTAAAGGTGGAATGATTACACGGAGTGCCTGAGGGATTATCACCAGTCGCAGTGNCGAACCACGTCNTAAACCNAGTGCGTAAGCTGCCTCTGTCTGTCCGCGTGANACCGCAAGTATACCCGCGCGTACAATTTCCGCNATGAATGCTGACGTATAAATCGTTAAAGCTGTGAGCGCAGAAAAAAGTTCAATTGGTATGCTTATGCCACCGGTAAACCGGAAGCGNCCCAACTCTGGATATTCCCAAGAAAGCGGAAANCCAGTCATANCAAAGACTGCTAANGGCAGCCCTACNAGCAACCCAACCGCTGCCCAAACCANGGGAAACCGTTCGCCTGTAATGTCTTGNCGTCGACGCGNCCATTTGCGCAAGAAAATTATGAGCGTAAGAGCGANAATAATTGCGTAAATNACTAAATCTAATCCCGGTTCGCTAAGAGGCTTCGGTGCGGCCACACCCCGATTATGTAAATAAATTGTGTCGAGGACTGCAATCGGATCTCGTACCTTTGGTAGAAAAATAATAAAGACCGCTGTCTGCCAAAAAATAAACTGAAGCGGAAGCGGAATATTCCNAACGATTTCNATGAAGGANCCCACGAGACGTGTAACAATCCAGTTATTGGATAAACGCAAAACACCNAAGATAAATCCGAGAACAGTNGCTAAAATGACCCCAATTGCAGATATAAGNAATGTGTTTTGTAAGCCAACAAGGAAAACTGCACCGTGTGTCGAACCTTCATCNACAGANTATTCGACAAGTCCGGTTATTGGAATTTCGAAGCCTGCCGGCTCGTTCAAAAAACCAAATCCTGCGCGAATATCTCGTTTTTCCAGATTTACAANGGTGTTATTTACAATAAAAACNATAAANGTCACCAAGNCTNCTACGAAAGCAGCCTGGAATACAATCGAACGAAATTTAGGATCATACCACCAACGTTTACCACCGNGTGGGTTCTTCCCACCACTTTTTANANCTGGTGCCATACTGGTACCGCCCGTTTAAGCAACTATTATCCTGCAGTTTTTTAAATTCAANTAAGNAGCCCGGTTCGNACTTAAATTACGAGCCGGGCTCTTATNGATTTCTGGTNTCNGCCNGCCCTNGAATTANCGGAACGGNGCAGCGTATATTATNCCACCATTTGTCCAGAGATTATTAACACCGCGGTCGAGGCCGATAGCNGTCTTCGGACCGATATGGCGCTCGTATATCTCCCCATAATTACCGACGGATTTAATTACGTTGTACGCCCAATCCTTCGANAGTCCGAGCATNCCACCAAAATNTCCCTCCGTTCCGAGCAGACGCTTGATTTCAGGGTTTTTTGATNCNTTCATTTGATCGACATTACTCTGATTAACGCCTAACTCTTCAGCAACAATCAAAGCGTTNCGAACCCAGCGCGCAATATCGCCCCAAACATTATCTCCGTGTCGNACGACCGGACCAAGCGGCTCCTTAGATACAATCTCNGGCAGAATAACGTGTGCATTGGGATCTTTTAATACGGAACGTTGGGCAGCAAGTCCCGAACGGTCAGTCGTATAGACATCGCAGCGATTGGCTTCATAGGCCACACGAGCCTCAGTTGCGTCTTCGACAGTGACCGATTTGAATTTCATCTTGTTTGTACGGAAGAAGTCAGCGAGNTTNAATTCTGTTGTTGTACCGGTCTGAATACAAACAGATGCTTCGTTTAACTCTTTTGCACTTTTAACACCAAGGCTTTTACGCACAATGAAGCCTTGACCGTCGTAATAGGTAACACCAATGAACTCGAAACCCAGGTTCACATCACGTTGGAAGGTCCAGGTCGTATTCCGCGACAAAATATCGATTTCTCCGGATTGNAGGGCCGGGAAGCGGGTCTTACCTGTTAANGGCTTGTAAGTAACTTTATCCGGATCACCAAGAACGGCCACACTCATTGCCCGACAGTAATCCACGTCAAAGCCCTTCCAAACGCCCTTGTCATCNGGGGCCGAGAAACCGGCAAGTCCGGTATTTACTCCACAAATAAGTTGACCCCGTTTTTTGACCGTTTCCATCGTTGAACTCGCCGCAACGGCAGTGCTNGAAGTCATCGCTANAGCCGCAATAACACTAAACGCGATAAACATTAATCCTTTCATTCGAAACTCCCTGTTTTCATTAACATTATAATATTCTCACAGCTTTACACCGCATAGCTCTTACAGACTTTAAAAGCAAGTTGAATACTTATTTATTCTTACAGACTAACCCATTTTGGATANAGGTTGGATAGTCAAAGCCTGCNCCACNTCCACCGTCAATAGCGGCACCAATAACGCCACCAAAAATAATATTACCAAACATTGATGCGTTAGCTGACGATTTGATAAAATTCGTCGATTTTTCACCGTCCTTTGAACACTCGACGGTCANATCACCATAAGCCTTGTTGACCATTACAGTTCCNGGNGTTTTGTTTATAAAATAGTTNCCNTCAGCGTTACTCAGTTTGCAGGNAGCNCCNNGACAACNNNGCGTTTCCACCGAAACCGGTTGNACNTTATCANTCATTANGNTNNAGCAACNNCNNAAATTTTANCGTCGATNCCAGNATTAAACAANACCAAACATTTTTCNTNTCANCTCCTGTGGTNTATTNATAGCTTTCCCTACCNTATTTCGAAGATGTTAGANAAAGATACATGAGANAAGCATTTGCGACGTATGCGCCNACTGCNTTAGATCCNAAGATATCTTATNCATTTNTATCCCGCCATTATTAGCTTATCGCCATAATGTGCAGAGAATTCAGCGCCTAGGTATTCCGCAAGCCGCTCCATCGCAAATTTACCACAACGGTTTTCCGCATCAGTGTTGTAGTTTGTGTTCGTATTGATATCGTAACAATAATGTTTACCAGCTTCATCAGTGACAAACTCAAAGCCAGCTACATCTAACTGTTCATTTTCCATTACAGACTTCATCTTTGGCAACAATGCCTTTCCTGTATCACTGTTTTCAAAACCCTCAATGATGTCAAACGGGAACCTCTCATCTGCCTCTGTCGCACAAAAACCGCCATCTAGGGCGCAAACATCGGCAGGGCAAAGTTCAAACCCATTTGAAGCATCCACTTTGACTGCATAAAAGAATTCACGGCCTATAAACTCAACTCTAGTAATGGAACTGTCCGGCGCAGCAATGTATTGCTGAACAAGGGTTAGTCCGTCGATAGAATCTTCAAATAATGGGCTGTTGACATGCTCAATTACAGCTTCCTCTGACTTAAGCAATTGAACTCCGAGCCCCTTGCCTGCACGGTTATGTTTTGTAATCACACTATCAAAAGGTAGAGCCTTATATGCTTTGACAATATCATCGCGCGATGAAGTCGCAAAAGTCATTGGCGTTAACAAACCAACCCGTTCCAACGCGGCATACTGAACTAATTTTGAAATTTCTAAATTGAGTGCTTTTCGGCCATTCAACGTATGCCTGCCTTGCGACTCTAGCCATGCCAAAATTCCAATAGTCACCTCGGGAGCAAAACGGTTTCCTCGTGTATGAGAAGAAGCGCTCATTCGATTATAAAAAATACCCAGAGGGGCAGGGACAGAAAGGTCAAAGATGGCTGACGATGTGTCCCAATCGTGATAAGGAATTTGGTAATCTTTGAGCGCAGATAACAGTGGTGCCGTCCATTCCTCATTTTCATGGATAATGTAGACACCCGGAACACATGATTTCTTTTGAACAAACATATTACCCCACCAAATTCATTGCCGTTTAAATTATAGGCCTCAATAAGGCTATATGAAGGCTTAGAAACTATGGAAAAAGAACTAAGAATGGTTATCCAAATTTTCCTGTATTAAATAACGCCAGTAACCCGAGCCCCACAATGCCATACCCGATAATAGAGAAAAGAATGGTTAAATAACCTATTATTAACCCGGCAAGCGCGATACCGTAACCGGTTTCAGATCCATTGCTATGGCGAACTTGGTATCTTGCTATATGCCCGCAAACGATCGCACCGACTTGAGCGATAATAGGAATGACGAAGTTGGTAAGAATGCCAAGCAGAGATATCGCAAAAGAAATAACGGCCAACACATTCATTTTTGGATTGGTAACTTTTACTTCTATCTGATTTTGATCCGCCATTGAAAACCTCGATTTTACTCGTGTCAAAAGTGAGACATCACTTCTCAAATTTGCAGAAGTATAGGATGTTTGCAAATATAAACAAAGGCCTGCAGAGGTTTGGACTTATGGCGTTCAACCCGACAAAAGTTTTACAGGAGCCGCTTTAGTCCTACCGGATACTTCGCCATCCTCAGGCTCTATACTTGCTTTTTTAAAGCCGCACTTGCTGCATTTCACTTCCTCTGCAAACGCACTTACGTGAGTAAAAGCTCCACCCCGTTTGGTCTGGGCAGCCTCGATAGCATGACCAATGGGCATAAGACGTATAGTACCGCACCAACGGCAGGTAATGCGAAGGTTTAAATTCCTCTCGCGGTAATCACCTAATGTTATTTTAGCTTCCACCATGCTATTATAAATGAGAACATTTATAGAACAAATGAAATTTTCATTGTTGGTTTGTAAAAGGAGTAAGGATTTGGAAAGCATAACCGATCAATGCATTAAAATTTCTGTCTACAACAAAATAT
>PBCW01000013.1 GCA_002718015.1 Rhodospirillaceae bacterium | reverse complement strand
ACTGCCACCTCCGCCATGCTGAGAGGGGGTAATTTACCAAATCCTCCGACCCTACGGATAGAGAATAATCCTGTTAATGCTGATTTGAGACGTTCCATAATGCTGTCGCTGCTGGACTTTTTTAAGTCCCTGGTACGGTTTTTATGCGCCCTTTGGGTTGCCAAATTATTAAACCTTGTGGCAAGCATTAAAAGAGTTGGTACCCCTTGGTCTGCTCTTCTGGCAAGACCCTCAAATATTTTCTTTGGAACAGGTGCCGTCAAAGATTTGCGGAGGGACTGAAGCCTGTTTTTATAGGGCCTGCCGGCGAAAATTTCATTCTCCAGCTGCCCAAGCAATAACGCTTGCAATGCTATATCCTTGCCTCCCTGCCTCCTCTCAAAAGACAGATTCCCTATTTTATTTTCCATCCTATTCATAATTTTATTAATTTGACTAACTTGGCCTGCAAATTGGCTGAGCTCATGGTCGTTCTCTTTAGCTAAACTCAGTATCGATCCGTTCATTTTTTCAAGCCTTCGCTGGAAAAGGTCAAGCCGAAGTTCGATATTTTCGATCGTGGCCTCAAGCGGTTCCCGTGTCGTTTCCTGCTCTATTCTAACAGGCACATTGTTGTCTGGCATTTTTGTCTCCTCACTGGATTTTGACAAAATCGGTTTCATGACTTTGCCCCCCGATTCTGTTTCTTGCCCCTCCAATGCGGGAGCCTTTTTTATAGGGTGAACATGGCCACTGCCAGAAAAATACGACTGAATCCAATTACGTTCGGATAAAACAAACCATCCACTCCAAGTAACAGCTGCAGCAGCCAAAAGTATCAAACCTCCGCTACGCCAGTAACTTGGATTCTTTTCATTGGTCCTCGAAGCATCATGTGTGTCCTTTGATGGAGATGCTGGATTGTTTTTCTTTTTTACATCATTATCGAGATTGGTCTTTGGCCTTTTTGAACTCTCCTCAAATTGGCCGGAAGTCGAAACTGTTTCATTACCAGAGTCTGGAATAGATGTAAGAGTTACGGGCTCTCGATCAAGCTCTCGCAACACAGCTTCTGATAAATTGACATTGTGTTTACGTGCCGCCTCTAAAATAGGCTTTCGCCTATTTATTGGTATGTGCCCACGCGATTTCCAGCCTTGAACAGTCGTTACTGGAATACCGAGCTTTGCGGCCATCGGTCTTATGCCACCGAAATCTCTGATTATCGCCTCAGCGCTAAAATTGTTAGTACGGCTAATACCAGGCTCAGGCATTTGCTCATTCATATGCTTTTAAACTCCGTTACTCAGTTNTNGCGANACATTTNNTAGGGCATCTAACAGCGCAGACTGTGTAGGAGCTGACGCTGTTATGATCTGCNGCCATGGTAATTTCTCCAACTTTTCAGCAATAGCCNCACTTAAACATANCGCCACGGAANNCTCNAATTCCTTGTCAAAACCAGCTGACAGGGCCAAATCAACAAACTGTACGGCGGTGCGCGGAGAGTAGAAAAGAGCAAAATCCATTTTACAGCCAGCCAGCGTTTCTTGACAGCGCTCATTCAACACCCCTAATTCCTCAGCTTTGTAAAGCACCTCGCGCTTGTATTTGTATCCAGCTGACGACAATCTCTTTCCAAGGTNGCCAGCTAAGTTGCTTCCAGCAATATGAAGGAGATCGCCACCCTGAGGGTCACATCTTGAAATCAANAAATTTGCAAGTTTGTTCACATCACCACCAGCACTTTCAGTTTGCACGCAGCCACAGGCGCGTGCTGCAGCTGCAGTAACTTCACCGACTGCATAGGCAGGCAATGAAACCGCTTTAGTTCGAGAAAAAAAAGAATGCACTCCATTTGCTGATGTGAATATCAGTGCCTGCACTCCGTCCAGAGAAGGCGCAACACCTTCAAAATATGTTATTTTTAACATCGGAGATAACAAAGGGGAAAACCCTAGTTCTATGAGTTTTGATTCAAGCACTCTGGCGTCTTGTTGAGGTCGGGTTACTAATACAATCGGAGTTTTTTTGCGATCAATCATTAAAAATCTTTTCACCACGGGTTTCGACAACTAGCGCTCGTAACTCCTTCCCCATTTTCCTACCCAACAATTCAGCATCGCTGGCCTGTGACGTACTTTCCATGCGATGAAGCCACTCGCCGTTTGGGTCAGCTATTAGAGCCCTGAGACGCATCTTCCCTCCAGGAATGTGTTCTGCTAAAGCACCAATCGGGGTGTAGCAGGAGCCACCGAGCTCCTGAAGCAAGGTTCGCTCTGCTACGGTAGCTTGCATTGTTTCGGAATNGCAGATTGGCGCAAGCAGATCTGCAATTTTTTCGTCGCCTACGCGACTTTCAATCCCTATAGTACCTTGGGCTGCAGATGGAAGCATTACCTCCGGCCCAAGTACTTCCATGTCTTGGGGAGACAGTCTTAGCCTTCTCAGTCCCGCCAGAGCTAGTAAGATTGCATCTACGTTACCGTCCCTTAGTTTTTTAAGGCGTGTCTCTACGTTCCCACGAAGCGAGACAATNTCTAATTCAGGAAAAGAATTTAGAATTTGGGCACGTCTGCGCGGCGATGTAGTTCCAACNACACTTCCTGCAGGCAAACTAGANAGCGAATTCCCTCNTGAGGATAAAAAAACATCGCGCGGGTCCCCACGTGGTAATACCGCCGCTAGGGTAAGGGCAGCCGGCAAATGGGTTTCCATATCTTTCGCAGAATGCACAGCAATATCGATTCTACACTCAAGAAGGGCCGCTTCAATTTCTTTAGTGAAGAGGCCCTTTCCGCCAATTGACGTAAGGGGTTTATCCAGCACAGTGTCGCCTGTGGTTTTTATCATTATGATCTCTGTAGCGATTCCCGGATGCGCAATTTCCAAAGCTTCTATAACCAGTCTTGTCTGCGCCTGGGCCAGAGGTGANTCACGACTGCCAATTATTAGTTTTTCAGTACCTACCTTTTTCATGACCAATTAATACCCGATTGTGCTCAACAAGATAAGCATTTGCCGAAACCGACTCAAAAGCAGTACAAAGGGTAATGCGAGTACTAGGTATTGAAAGCTCATGCGATGAGACCGCCGTGGCCATCGTTGATAGTGATAGGCAGATACTTAGTAATCAAGTACTGTCACAAATCACTGAACACGAGGAATATGGAGGCGTTGTCCCTGAAATAGCAGCTCGCAGCCATCTNAGCCACATTGATCGTTTAATTAAAAAAGCCGTAACNGAAGCAAAAATAGATCTCCGAGATCTTAGCGGAATTGCTGCTACCGCAGGACCCGGCCTCATCGGTGGTGTGCTAGTTGGGATGATGACCGCCAAAGGACTTTCCATTGCCACAGGGTTACCATTTATAGCTGTCAACCATATGGAAGGACACGCCCTAACTGCTCGACTAACTGGGACACTGGACTTTCCATATTTAGCTCTTTTAATTTCAGGTGGTCATTCGCAATTTGTTTCCATTGCTGGGATTAGCAAATATTCTATTCTGGGTACTACAATAGATGATGCAGNAGGAGAGGCTTTTGATAAGACTGCTAAGCTCCTTNATTTGGGCTTTCCGGGGGGGGCAGCATTGGAAATAACGGCAAAATCTGGAGACCCGAACCGATTTTCCTTACCAAGACCGATGCTAGGCCGACCCAATTGTGACTTGTCGTTCTCAGGCCTCAAAACAGCCGTCCGAAATGTCGTTGAAAAACATAAGGGAAAGCTNGATAACGAAGCCATATCAGACCTATCAGCAAGCTTCCAAGACGCTNTTGCCGATTGTCTTATTGATAGATGTACTAAGGCTGTGGGAGATTTTCGAGCAGCACACCCCACCGGTAATACTTTCGTGATCGGTGGGGGCGTGGCAGCAAATGAGTATATTCGTGAAAAACTCAAAAATTGCGTTCATAATCTTGGCTTTAGGTTCATTGCTCCACCAACTAACTTATGTGGAGATAATGGCGCGATGATCGCTTGGGCTGGCATTGAACGACTTCGCCTCGGCCTCATCAATAAACTAGATTTTCCGGCGCGACCACGATGGCCGCTTGACGCACCTCATTTAGACGCCCAAAGCTAGATTATGATTAAAGTATCAATTATTGGAGCGGGTGCTTGGGGTACGGCGTTGGCCTGCATTTTACGCCGGGCAAACCACGCGGTTATGCTTTGGGCACTAGAGGATGAGGTTGTTCATTCAATAAATGCCGAAAAAGGTAACCCCATGTATCTGCCTGGAGTGAGCCTTGACAAGGGCATAGTTGCGACGGGGGATATCTCCGAAGCTATCGCGCAAAGCCAAGTTGTCTTTTCTGTTGTTCCGTCACAGTTTTTTCGATCCGTAGCAGAAAAAATTGCGTTAAATATAGATCCTGGAACTCCGCTAGTGATCTGCTCAAAAGGCATTGAGGTTAAAACCGGCGCGCTAATGACGGAAATTGCTGATGAAATAATACAAAAAAACCCGGTCTTGGTCTTATCTGGTCCATCTTTTGCCCACGAAGCGATCGCTGCGACGCCCACAGCTGTCGCCCTTGCCAGCACAAACCTTAAAGATGCAGAAATTATCACCAGNTTGATAGGGACCAGCTGTTTTCGGCCTTATCCGATGGATGACCCAATTGGCGCCGAGGTGGGCGGCGCAGCAAAAAATGTACTCGCTATCGCATGCGGCATAGTCGTCGGCCGCGAAATGGGCGACAACACCCGTGCCGCTCTAATAACCCGCGGCTTATTCGAAATGGCTATGCTCGGCGTAGCAAAGGGCGCTAAGGCACGAACATTTATGGGACTTTCTGGTCTTGGTGACCTCACTCTCACTTGCAATGGCCTAAATTCACGCAACATGTCACTTGGAGTTGAACTTGGTAAGGGGAATCCCTTAGCTGACATATTAGCTACCCGAAATTCGATTGCAGAAGGCGTTGAGACTGCTCGAGGCATCGTAGAATTAGCACGAAAACTTAATGTCGAGCTACCTATTATGGAAGCTGTATACCGTATTTTGCATCACCAAGCGGACATAACCCAAGCTATAGACAATCTCTTAGATCGACCATTTACTCCTGAATTCAAAGGCCTAGATTGACCGCATTTCCACCCTGAGTTAGCATTCGAGTTTTAATGTTCAGTGGGAGATTTATTATGCTTTGGTGCATTACGTGCGTAGACAAGCCTGGAGACTCGATTGCAAGATTATCTGTTCTGGAAACTCATCGTGCATATCTCAAAACACAGGATGATAAAATAGTTATGTCAGGCGCCACTCTGTCGGATGACGGGGAAACTATGACGGGCAGCTGTTTTATAATCTCAGCTAACAGTCGTTCAGAAGCTGAGGCTTTTTCAAACGGTGATCCTTTCACGGCGGCAGGCGTATTCGAAAGCGTTAATATCACCCGAATGAAAAAGAGTTCGTTTTATCCTGATAATTATGAAAAGGCATAAATAATGCTGTTCGTGTGCTTCCTAATCGACAACCCTAATAAGGCTAATGTACGCCGGGAGTTTTTGGAGGTTCATCGAAGTTATTTGAAAAGTCATAAGGATATAATTTATTTTGCGGGACCCCTTGAGAATGAGAAGCAAACAGAGAATGTAGGTTCGCTTTATGTGGTAGAACAACCTGCTCGCGCAGCGGCTGATGCATGGCTGGCTAATGAGCCGTTTGCTAAAAACGACTTATTTAGTACAAAACATATTTTCGGTTGGCACCACTTGAAAGGTGCCCGTAAGTTATATCGGAGACTGTACCTTTACTTTCAGCTCGATGGAAAACAGTCGCATAACAAACGATCTCGGTTTCGTGACGAGCATGTGGATTATCTTTTGGCTCATGAAAATCATTTGTTTGCTGCAGGTCCCCTATTCAACGACAGCGACAAGATCAACTTTGAAGACCGCATTGGGTCGCTCTTCGTTGTAGATTTTTCTACTCGGGTTCTTGCGGATCATTGGCGCGAGCAGGAACCTTACACTAAAAATAATGTCTACAACCAGACTTGGGGGTATGCATTTAACAATCTTTGGCTTGGTGCAGAAAAATCTGTGCAGAGGTCACTCTGACCTCTCTATTTTTGGACTTTTTGCATTTTATGGAATTAGAAGGGGCCATTTGTTAGTGAAGTCTCGCCCTAGTTACCAGTCATAATGCGATCTGGGCCAAGGGAACAGCATTTTTCAGAGTGANACCTCAGATTGTTCAGAAATAACCATATGAGTATAATTTGAGACAACAAAATAGTTGGTAATCACTCCATAAAAAAATGGGTAGATTGGTCGGTTAAGCAGTCAGTCATGTCCCGCTTTTGCTGAGAAGAATAACTGTACGAGTATTATAGCCCACAAAATGATAGACCATATGGAAAAATATTTTAAACTCCCAACAACAACGAGCGTGAGATCACTTTTAATATGAGCAAAACAAGCTACTGGCCATGACTGAAGAAACTGTTCTCGGATTGCTCGCTGATATTCCCGACGGAGAGGGAAAAGAATACACCATCGAAAATGATGACGAGGAGGTTGGACTTTTTGTTGTACGTCAGGGAAACGCATACTACGGCTACGTCAATTATTGCCCTCATGCGGGCACCCCTTTAAATTGGGCAGGTGACAGATTCATGACACTCGACAAAAAACATATTTTGTGTGCCACTCACGGTGCGACCTTTAATATTCATGATGGTGTCTGTGTTTCTGGGCCCTGTGTCGGAGACTGGCTAGCACCCCTAAATCTACGACTTGACGATGGAGTGCTTGTATTGATCCACCCTGAATGAAGACACCAAGGNTTTAAAATCTCAACNGCGNACAGAGTCGGTTAAAAATTGTAAATGTAGGGGTGCTAATTATGCCAGATGAAATTTTCCCAGTTTCGGTTGAAACAGCAGGGCAGGCGTTAGTAAATAAAGATAAATATGTCAAAATGTATGAGGAATCCATTTCCGACCCCGATGTATTTTGGAAAGAACATGGAAAACGGATTGATTGGATAAAACCATATACCAAAGTCAAAGATGTTTCATACTCTAGCGATGATATACATGTGCGATGGTTTTATGACGGCACACTGAACGCCTCTGCTAATTGCATTGACCGACATTTGAAAACACGAGGCGATGAAACTGCAATTATTTGGGAATCTGATGATCCAGATGTTGATCTATACATTACCTACAATGAATTGCATGACAACGTTTGCAAATTTGCGAATGGACTGAAATCATTAGGCACGAAAAAAGGTGACCGAATATGTATCTATATGCCTATGATACCAGAGGCTGCATATGCAATGCTCGCATGCGCGCGAATTGGTGCTGTTCATTCGGTTGTTTTCGGCGGTTTCTCGCCTGACGCCTTGGCCGGTCGCATACAAGACTGTGGATGCAAAATAGTAATAACGGCTGACGAAGGTGTCCGAGGGGCACGNACCATACCGCTTAAANAAAACATCGATGCAGCGCTGGATAAATGCCCGACGATCGAAAAATGTGTNGTGGTGAGACGAACAGGTAACGATGTCAGCTGGAGGNGCGACTGCGATATTTGGTATCATGAGCTCGTAGCCGGGCAACCAAGCGTTTGCCCCCCGGAAGAGATGAATGCTGAGGATCCACTCTTCATTCTTTACACGTCAGGCTCTACAGGAAAACCAAAAGGAGTCCTGCATACAACAGGTGGCTATATGGTTTATTCCTCAATGACCCATCAATACGTCTTTAACTATCAGCAGGGCCAAATCTATTGGTGCACGGCTGATGTCGGCTGGGTTACTGGACACAGCTACATACTTTACGGCCCATTAGCCAACGGCGCTACTACGATAATGTTTGAAGGTGTACCCAATTATCCTGACACAAGTCGTTTCTGGGAAATATGTGACAAGCACAACGTAGAGATTTTTTACACTGCCCCCACTGCCATCCGCGCTTTGATGAGGGATGGCGACGCCCCAGTAAAAAAAACGAGTAGAAGCTCGCTCAAACTTCTTGGGACGGTCGGGGAACCCATCAATCCTGAGGCTTGGCTGTGGTACCACAAGGTTGTTGGTAATGGCCAGTGCCCGATAGTGGACACTTGGTGGCAAACTGAAACAGGAGGTATTTTAATCACACCTCTTCCTGGCGCTACTGACTTAAAGCCCGGGTCGGCCACACTACCATTTTTTGGGGTCGAGCCAGAACTAGTGGATGCAGATGGTAACAAGCTTGAGGGGACCGCCTCAGGAAACCTTTGCATAAAGAACTCTTGGCCCGGACAAATGAGGACAATATACGGTGATCATGACCGATTTGTGAGTACATATTTCAGCACTTTTGAGGGGAAATACTTTACGGGTGACGGATGTCGTAGAGACGAGGATGGTTACTACTGGATAACCGGAAGAGTGGATGACGTGATCAACGTGTCAGGCCACAGAATGGGCACGGCCGAAGTCGAATCCGCTTTGGTTGCGCACCCGACCGTTGCGGAGGCAGCTGTTGTAGGCGCGCCTCATGATATCAAAGGCCAGGGCATTTACGCATACGTTACACTTAATGCTAATACTGAACCATCCGATAAATTGAAAAAAGATCTTACNGATTGGGTCCGAAAGGAAATAGGCCCGATAGCAACCCCTGACTGGCTGCAATGGGCGGCAGGCCTTCCTAAAACGCGNTCAGGGAAAATAATGCGGCGAATTTTACGAAAGATAGCAGAAGANGANTTCGNTGANTTGGGAGACACCTCCACGCTTGCAGAACCGGGTGTAGTGGCTGATCTNGTCGATAATAGAATGAACCGATGAAGAACACAGGTGTGTNCGTNTGCAGCAGGTTTGTCGTTGCAAAAGNATTTAGTAATTAAAAATCCACACAACGACCCGCCTTTTCCCAATCACCATACCTTGTTGGCTCAAGCCCCTTTGGGCCACCAATTTCTTTCCGCACCTCGCCGTCTGCTTCCGCTTTCTCGCGCCATTTACGACCAGCTTCCTCTGCTTTACGCTCAGCCATACGCCTGGCATCACTGCCGGGTTCCTGTACGATCTCAATGTCAGTATCAGGGCTAATTTTCTTGCCCGGGGTACGTTCATCGGGCTCTTTATTGGTCGATTTCAATATATCAAAAATATTTGCCATAAGGTTAATATGGGTAATTCCCGGTGAAATGCCAAGGGGATAAAAAAAATGAAGGAATATACGTGCTTCTCATAGCAGTTTAAACTTGAGGCTTTTTCTGTTGACAAAATCACCTATCAAATTTGCCTCTCAAGATTCTGAAGGATTAAGGTCCCGCTGGGCGGCACTAGAGGCACTCGAGGGCGTGCTTGAAAACCGCCGCACAATCAATATTGCGTTAGACAATGCAACGGGATGGAAAAAATTAAAGTCTGAGGATCGTGCCTTTACTAAATTTCTAATTCTGGAAACAGTTCGGCATTTGCCNGAAATAGACCAGATTTATTCNAATTTTCTNAGCCGGCCACTACCACGACGCACACACCGTTTAAAACATCTATTGCGGCTTGGTACTNCGCAACTAGTTTTTTTAAAAACGCCACCTCACGCNGCAGTCAANACAACCGTCGCCCTNGCNGAACAATTNTTNAGTCAAAAATTCAAGGGGCTNGTAAATGCCNTGTTGCGCAAAATAGCGCGCTCTAGCNNGAGGCTCAGTCCNGACANATCAGCTCGAATTAATACTCCTGACTGGCTCTGGNAAAGCTGGCGTAAGACATATGGGGAAGAGAATACTTTGAAGATTGCCCAGCAACACCTNGAATTAGCNCCAACGGATTTGACAGTGGCGAAAACAAGTCCAGAACTCNCTTCACATCTTAACGCAGAAACTTTGGAAAGTGGCAGTNTGCGCTGCAGAGACTTCGGCAATCCAGCCGATNGGTGGGGATACGCAGATGGTANGTGGTGGGTNCANGANNCAGCGGCTGCTCTGCCAATAAAACTCATTGGTGACGTTAGAGGATTAAATGTAATNGACCTNTGTGCGGCACCGGGAGGCAAGACAGCGCAATTAGCACTNGGTGGCGCTAANGTAGTATCGCTAGACAGTTCNAAATTACGCTCCGAGACCTTGAANGCCAACATGAAAAGACTGGGTTTGACATCTAATACTATCGTTTCCGACCTTCGGGATTGGGAGCCATCAATCACAGCTGATCTGGTGGTTTTAGATGCACCTTGCACTGCGACCGGAACGTGCCGCCGGCACCCNGAAATTTTAAGGCTTAGATGCTCCGAAGACGTTCANAAAATGGNAAGGATACAGAAAAATTTANTGGATGCGGGTGCTGCAATGGTTCCCAATGGCGGTACTTTGCTATACATAACGTGCTCGCTACAACCTGAAGAAGGACCAGACCAAGTAACCGATTTCCTNAACCGCTGGACAAATTTTGCCAGAAGCCCCTTCAAACCTCTAACTTGGAAAGGACTTGAAGGTGTTATTGATATNAACGGAGCACTTCGCACACTGCCATTCCACTGGTCATCCCGGGGNGGAATGGATGGATTTTTTGCANCCGCGCTCAAACGCATTTCTTAATCTCCAGAAAGTATGAAAATGGAATACACAAATCATGAACGTTTAAATGATCAATCTGACATCAAATCAGCATCAGATCGATCATTCGGTGTGGTTTTTTCGGCGGTTTTTCTTCTCATCGGCGTCTGGCCCTTATTTTGGGGAAAGGATGTGCGGATTTGGTGCCTTTGTATAGCAATTGGTTTCTTTGCAATGACGCTTCTAAAGCCTCAATTTCTAGGCCCTCTCAATAGAATTTGGGCGGTGTTAGGAGCGGTGTTGCATAAAGTTGTTAACCCAATAATCATGGGGTTTCTATTTTACCTGATAGTTACACCCACGAGCCTTTTAATGCGTTTANTGGGGAAACGACCTTTGGACCTTCAGTTTGAACATCAGAGAAAAAGTTACTGGATCGAAAGTACACCACCCAGCGAGCCATCGGTCAAAAGTATGAGAGACCAGTTCTAGGGAATTAACTATGTCTTTAATAAAAGAATTGTGGCGTTTTATCCGTGTGAGGAAAAAATTCTGGCTTTTACCAATTATTATAATGATGTTTTTATTCGGCGGGCTAATCGTTGTAACTCAGGGCAGCGCGGTCGCGCCTTTCATTTACACAGTATTTTAAATTAAACATGAAAATACTTGGTATTTCCGCCTTTTATCATGACAGCGCTTCGGCTCTTATCGAAGACGGGAAGATTATTGCGGCCGCCCAAGAAGAGCGCTTCAGCCGTAAAAAACATGACAGCGACTTCCCTGCTCAGGCCATCGCTTTTTGTCTCAAAGAGGCAAAGACGAAACCTGAGGATTTGGATCATGTTACTTTCTATGACAAACCATTTTTAAAGTTCGAGCGTCTCCTGGAGACATATTTAGCTTTTGCTCCCAGGGGTTTTTCAAGCTTTGCTATGTCTGTTCCAATCTGGCTTAAAGAAAAATTATTTCAGAAGAGCCTTTTGCAGAAAAAACTCGCAACACTAGCGCCAGATGTCGATTGGGAGTCAAAGTTACTGTTCGCAGAGCACCATCAAAGTCACGCAGCAAGTGCGTTTTTTCCATCACCGTTCGACGAGGCTGCTATATTAACCATGGATGGCGTGGGGGAATGGGCAACCACCTCAGTCTTCGAAGGAGAGGGAAATAATCTAGCTGTATCTCGAGAAATTCATTTTCCGCATTCTCTTGGTCTACTTTATTCAGCATTCACCTATTACACAGGTTTCCGAGTGAATTCTGGAGAATACAAGGTTATGGGCCTGGCACCATATGGTACAGCTACATACAAAGACAAGATTCTCAAGAACTTAATAGATCTGAAATCGGACGGGACGTTCCGTCTAAATATGGAGTATTTTGATTATTGTACAGGATTGTGCATGACTAATGATAAATTTAATCAATTGTTTGGTGCGCCCCCTCGTTTGCCAGAGTCAGCCATCACTCAACGCGAGATGGATTTAGCCGCATCAATCCAAGCTGTCATCGAAGAAGTAGTGTTGCGCCTTACAAGATCACTCGGTAAGCAGTTGCAAACAAAAAATCTTTGCCTTGCAGGAGGAGTTGCGCTTAATTGTGTTGCCAATGGCAAGATTCTAAGAGACGGGATCTTTGAGAACGTATGGATACAGCCCGCGGCAGGAGATGCTGGTGGTGCTATTGGTGCGGCCTTGGCAGCTTATCACATTTATCTTGGCGGGGAGCGCCACGTTTACACTGATTTGGATGGTATGTCCGGTGCCTTCTTAGGACCCACTTTTGAACAACTTGAAATTGAGACTCGATTGAAAAAAGTTGGAGCTGCCTTCGATGTTTTAAATGAGGATCAATTAATTTCCAAAACTGCAGACAAGCTCACCAGTGGAGAAGCAGTGGGCTGGTTCCAAGGTAGAATGGAGTTTGGACCAAGAGCACTTGGTGGGCGTTCAATTTTAGGTGACCCGCGCTGTCCAAATATGCAGCAAACATTGAATCTCAAAGTTAAATATCGAGAAAGCTTCCGCCCATTCGCGCCGTCAGTACTAATGGAGGATGCGGCGGATTGGTTTGAAATTGATAAACCGAGCCCATACATGCTCTTTGTTTCCGAAATAAAAAAAAGTCGCCAAAAAAAAATGACTGCGGTTCAGGAGGAATTATTTGGACTTGAAAAACTTAACATAGCGCGCTCTGATATTCCTGCTGTAACCCATGTAGATTACTCAGCAAGAGTTCAAACGGTACATAGTGAGACCAACCCTCGCTACCACAAATTGCTCAGGGCTTTCCAAAATAGGACAAAATGCCCGGCGCTTATCAATACTAGCTTTAACATTAGAGGTGAACCGATCGTCTGTACGCCAGAGGATGCCTTTCGGTGTTTCATGGGTAGCGAGATTGATGTTTTGGCGATAGGGAATTGTTTTCTTGAAAAGGAAAAGCAGAATCATTCTCTCAGAATAGAGTACAAGGATGCATTGGAACTTGATTAATGGTAGGGATTTTCCACCCTCTATACTGTCGCGGGAAATAGTCTATGTCTCAGGCAATTAAGATTGCGCCTTCAATACTGGCAGCTGATTTTTCACAGCTTGGAACCGAAATCCAAAAGCTTGATGAAAGTGGTGCAGATTACATCCATATTGACGTTATGGATGGTCATTTCGTCCCAAATATTACAATGGGGCCTGTGGTTGTTGAGGCACTTCGCCCTCATTCCAAACAACCCTTTGACGTTCATTTAATGATTGAACCAGCGGATCCGTTCCTAACCGCATTTGCTGCAGCAGGCGCCGACATTATAACAATCCATGTGGAGGCTGGTCCGCACTTGGCCCGCAGTCTACAGCATATTCGTGAGCTTGGAAAACGGGCAGGGGTATCTTTAAATCCTAGCACACCAGCTTCCGCTATTGAATTTGTTTTAGACGCCGTCGATCTAATATTAGTTATGACGGTAAATCCCGGCTTCGGTGGACAAAATTTTCTTCCTTCGCAACTCTCGAAAATTACTCAGGTTCGCGAAATGATAGGGTCGCGGGCGATCGACTTGGAGGTCGATGGAGGCATCAACCCCAGCACTGCCAAACAAGTTGTCGAAGCGGGGGCGAACGTTTTAGTAGCAGGCAGTTCAATTTTTAACGGCCCCAATTACGGCGATCGCATAACAGAATTGCGCCAATCAGCGTCATAGCTCTTCAATTTTGACATTAATTGCATTATCACTTTACTACCCTGATTGCGGAAATGGTCTTTATGTGGTTCATAAGGGTTCGTTATATTTATCAAATTTTTACTTGTATCTTTTTAACATTCGTAGCCAGTGGCAGGAAAAGGTCATACTTAACCCAAACTTTAAATCCATAGGCCCTAAAAAGAATTTTATTCGCCTAGAACAGCTTAGCTCAGCACTACACCTCCATTATTTTTGGGAAAAAAGATGGTTTTTAATCGCGCTGGCAATCGGCACGGGCGTTTTATTGTTGCCGACCCCAGATGGTCTCACTCCCCAAGGACACGCCGTTTTGACAATGGCGATAGTCGCAACGATTTTATTTATCACGGAACCCATCCCATTGCCGAGCGTTGCTCTTCTCATCATAGTCGCTCAAGTGATTCTCCTAGGTATCGACTCAACTACGGTAGCAAAAAGCCTTATGAATGACTCTGTTTTATTCATTATGGGCTCTTTGATGCTAGCCGTTTGCGTCGTTAAGCAAAAACTCGACAAACGCATAGCTTGGTACATTGTTAGAATGACAGGAACAAAGACTGTTAATGTCTGCTTCGGAATCTCTGCGGTCTCTGGAGTATTAGCATCGTTCATCGGAGAACACACAGTCGCTGCCATGATGCTTCCGGTCGGTATTACCCTTATCTCTCTAACATCGGACGACCCCAAACGCGTTCGTAATTTAGCCGTTGTCCTGCTGTTTTCTATTTCCTACGGCTGCTCTGTTGCCGGCATTGCGACTCCATCTGGGGGAGCACGAAATGCGATTATGATTGGCTATTGGAAAGAGTTTTTTTTCGACCCAACAAATCCTGAAACGCAAAAATACTTGATTAGCTACCTTAAGTGGATGATCTACGCTTATCCAATGTTTCTTATACAGTTACCTCTTGTGACTCTTGTTTTAGTGCTNTCGTTTCGACCTGAATTCAGAGACCTTAGTCGTGCTGTCGTCAAGTTAAGATCGCAGATCGAACAAGAAGGCGCCATGAGCGGCGGTGACTGGCTATCGATAATTGTATTCTTCCTAATTCTTATGGGCTGGATATGTTTTTCGGATCAGCTTGGNATGGGAACAATTGCCGTTCTTGGTGCAGTTTGTTTTCTTGTCCTTGGCATGGTGAATTGGCAAGACGTGAANAACGGNGTGAACTGGGGTGTGGTGCTTCTCTATGCTGCCGCAATATCTATGGGATTACAGATGAAAGATACTGGCGCAGCAATCTGGGTGGCCGAGAGCTTTTTGGAAACATTAAGACCANTCGGNGCCGATGAGGGGGTTGGCTTATGGGCCGCAGTTTCTGTTTTAACAACNGGNGTTACCAATACAATGTCAAACGGTGCCGCCGTTGCGGTTCTGGGTCCAATAGTACTCAATATGGCAACAGCTGCAGGCGAGAGCCCAATTTTATTGGGTTTNGTAACTACAATCTCATCAGCCTTCGCTTACTTGACNGTTGTTGGAACCCCCGCCTGCACTATTGTTTACTCATCNGGTTATCTCAAAACNACGGATTTCCTCAGTGTCGGCTGGAAAATGGCATTATTGTCAACCATTGTGATGCTAATAGCGGCTTGGTTTTACTGGCCAGTTGTTGGTGTATAGGAAAGCTAGGATTAAGCGATTATGGAATTGACCGACAAAGAGCTTGAAGAACGGCGAGAGGGGGTACAAGCTTTTCGCGTTCTTTTTTGTATAGACGGGTCNGAAGAATCGTATCAAGCTCTTCAATATTCAGCCACTATGGTGCATCCACTTGAAGCCGACATNGTCCTTTTATACGTGCGCCCCATCGACCATGGCCTTCGAACNGGGGGCTTACAAATCAGCGTTGCCCGACAAAAAATGCTCGATTGGGGCCTCGAGCTTCCCGGGATACGTTACCTCAAAAAAGCGCGTGATAAGTTGATAGAGTGGGGTGAAATGGCTGACGATTGGGATTACCATCAGGCACATGCTGATGTTGCTGGTGATCCTTTGGGAAATAACTCGGTCGAGTACATCACTAAAAGCGGNCGCGAGGTNGTGCTTGAATTGAAAGTATCCGCCGGGATCGCGCTGGGCATTCTTGAAAAGGCNGAAGANTCCCAATTTGATTTGATAGTTCTCGGTGCATCTGAACGTTGGCAAAGCACCAACTTCAATCCTTTTCGCGACCCCGCCGTTGCGGAAAAAGTTGCTGTTCACTCTCCTTGCTCGGTTTTGATAGCTCGTGCACTACGCCGGACTGGCCATGGCCACCTAGTTTGTACAGATGGATCCGAACGTTCAGAAATCCTAGTTAACAAAGAAGCCTTACTTGCGAAAAAGTCAAATTTTCCTCTATCCATCTTATCCGTGGCGCGAGATGAGGATGAGGTTATTGTTGCGAAAGAAGCAGTCTCAAGGGCCGAAGCCATTATTAGAGATTTAGATGTAAAGATAGAGAATACTTACACTCCAGTTGGTGATCCCGTGCGCGAAATTATAGAGGTAGGAAAAAATTATTCATTAATCGCATTAGCTGATACTGGCAAGACCGGGCTCAGAAAATTTTTCATGGGTAGTGTTGCTTTTCAAGTAATGGAGCACGCAGAAAATTCGGTTTTGGTCGTGCGCTAACTTAAACTTTTAGCGTAACCAATCTTATGGTGGGATATTTAAACTCGTACCTGTAAACTTATTAAATGAAAGTGCTTGGCCCCTAGGAAAACATGACACTGCGCCACAAACTCTTTCGAAACCTGATGAGAACGCCTGTATATAATGCAATACTGGGGTCTGGAGGGCAGAAAAAAGTAAGAGCCCCAAACACAATCAATTTTCCCTGGCCTCAGGATCTCTCGATTGCTANCGCCATAATGCAGGGTCATTTCACACTGGCTGGGGGTACCTGTGCAATAGACGATAATATTTGGAAAACCGATGGCCCAACCGAGACCTGGTTTGAGGCAGTCCACGGNTTCTTTTGGTTAAACGATTTAATTTCGCTCCAACATCCTGACACATNCAAGAAAGCCGCCTTTCTAATCGATAAGTGGATAGATCANCATTTTAATTATTCTATGAAAGTTTGGCGGTCCGACTTCACGGGGCGTAGGGTAATCAATTGGGCATGTTTTGCAACACAGCTTTTTGAAGTAAGCGGTCCTAGTTTCCAGGATCGGTTTTGTCAGAGTATTTCAAGGCAAATTAAACACCTCAAANGAGCCGCNCANTTTGATTGCGATGGAACAGCACGTATTGCNGCCCTTGTCGGATTAATTGCAGGCGAGACTATTCTTAGCAACCAAGGAGANGTTTCCGGGCGTTCTACCAAGGCTCTCANAATCGAGTTGAAGCGCCAAGTCCTGGCTGACGGAGTTCACGGATCACGTTCACCAGAAGCTCATCTCGACGTACTNTGTGATTTAATATTACTCCGGGAGCTTTTAATGAACACTGGGGTCACGGTACCAGAGTCACTTTTCAACGCAATTGATAGAATGACACCGATATTGAGGTTCTTTCGCCATGGTGATGGTGCTCTTTCTCAGTTTAATGGGGGTGGAGAGACTTCNAAGGGCNTGATTGATCATGTCCTCAAGGTAGCTGCATCGAATGGCAAGGCACCAATGAGAGCTCCNCACGCAGGTTTTGAGCGCTTGGNAGCTGGCNATATGACNGTGATCTTAGATACCGGCACACCAAATCTTTTCCCTTCGCTCAATCCCTTGGGGCATGCTAGTTCGCTTAGCATGGAACTGAGCGTTGGAACGGAACGGCTTATAGTTAATTGCGGCTGCCGCTCAAACCTCAATTCAGATTGGCGTTGGGCTTGTCGTTTTACNGCCGCACACTCAACGTTAGTGGTAGCCGAAACTAATTCCTGCGAACTTATAAAAACGGGAGGTGCAAGAAAANCTNCTGTGATTGTTGANTCCGATCGAGGNGATGCTGATGGTAATTGTTGGCTAAGCGCTAGCCATGATGGATATGTATCACGATTTGGGCTCACCCATCGCCGCCGTTTGTACATTGGGAAATCGGGTTTGGATCTACGAGGTGAGGATACACTCACTGGCGACAAAAACTCACCCTTTAAAATACATTTTCACCTNCACCCCGATATTNATGTATTACTCCGGCAAAACNATACATCGGCCNTAATTCGAACAAAATCAGGTTCTGCTTGGCGTTTTCGGATTTCTGGTGGAGCGTTNAACCTCGANGACAGTGTTTACCTCGGTAACAGNGNGTTTNCAAGACGGTCAAGACAGATTGTGGTCAGTGGCAAAACATTTGATNCAGCCACTACTATAAAATGGGCACTACAACCNGAAACTTNAGCCTTCTAGGANTTAAAGGGACCAATAACGCACTTTATNNGGAAGCGGNATACCTCGCCAAATACCCTTTATGTCAGCTANCAATCCATTCGAGCGCAAGAGGCGTGCGGGATCAATATCACGGAATTCAGAATGAGGAACCGCACCGACGATCGCGCCATAAGTCCCCGTTATATNATCCAAAAGCGAAATACCATANACNTCNTTTGTTTCTGAAGCATTTGCCAATGGNTCGTAAACATCAACTTCNAAATGGAGCTTCTCAAGCTCCTTAACAAGGTCTGCAACCTTGGAATTTCGGATATCTGGAACGTTTTCCTTAAATGTTATACCAAGAACAAGTATNCGGGTCTTGGCTGAGCAAAAACCAGCTATCCTNTCGGCTAATGCACNACTCATTCTATCATTTATTCGTCGGCCNGCGAGCAAGATCTCTGGGGTTATTCCNGCGTTTTCAGCAACGTGGGCAAGATAGTATGGGTCAACGCCGATACAATGTCCCCCAACGAGGCCAGGCCTAAAATCTAAAAAATTCCATTTGGTGCCAGCCGCCTCAAGAACATCTTGTGTGGATATACCGAGACGATCAAAAATAAGAGCTATTTCGTTTACAAAAGCTATGTTTATATCACGCTGCGCATTCTCTATTACCTTGGCCGCCTCAGCNGTACGAATATCAGCAGCGACAAAGATNTTGTTACCGTTNACAGATCCATAAATTGCTTTCAAAGTATTAGTNACGGCATCATTTTGACCAGACACTATTTTTGTAATTTGATCTATNGTGTGGNTTTGATCNCCTGGGTTTATTCGTTCGGGTGAATAGCCCAAGAAGAAATCCTTACCCGACACAAGACCTGAAACACTGGACAAAATATTACCACAGACATCTTCTGTTACTCCGGGATATACTGTGCTTTCGAATACAACTATTGATCCCCGACNCATAACACTCCCAACTGTCTTTGATGCACTTATGAGGAAGCCTAGATCGGGTTTTGCATCCTTATCAACAGGTGTCGGAACTGCTATAATAAAAAGTTCACTATTAGCCATATCACTAGGGTCACAGGTAAACCTTAGCCGTGCGATGCCCAATTGGATGCGGGATATTTCGCCAGTGTTGTCAAAGCCTGCCTTAATTTCTCCTACCCGCACTTCATCTTCATCAAACCCTATCACTTTGTAGTTAGATGCCAACGCTACTGCTAATGGCAATCCCACATAGCCTAAACCGATAACGGCTATCGATGGCTTTTTTAAGTCTGAAATTTTAGAAACACCCATTGAACCTTGCCTTCCAAGCAAAATCGATAGCGGCTATACATCGAAACTTCCACCTACTCGGTTGATCGTTACCTGTCAAATGTAAAGGGTACCCGCACTTGACGTTCAGAGCCTGAACGGTCTATGTTCAAGATCTGAACGCATCTACTACATCAAAATTTTTTGCCGCTACCTTTTGCGCTAGGGAGAGAGGGAATGAACAGCAGCAAGACTTCAAATGAAGCATCAAGTGNTGAGTCCGAAATTACACTTGGTCTCCTCAACGCCGTCCATGACAATAGCTCCATCACTCAACGATTAGTTGCCCGTGACCTTGGAATTGCTCTCGGCCTNGCTAATGCCTATTTGAAGCGATGCGTACGGAAAGGTTATATAAAGGTAAAGCAAATTCCATCAAATCGTTATACCTATTACTTAACTCCGCAGGGATTTGCTGAAAAAACTCGGTTAACTGCAGACTACCTAACATATTCATTTACTTTTTTCCGTCGAGCCAGAAAACAATGTTTGGCCGCTCTGCAAGAATGCGAACACCATAATTGGAAGCGTGTTGTTCTGGCTGGAACGAGTGAACTCTCAGAAATACTTACACTCACCGCGGGAGATACCAAAATTACAATAGCTGGGATTGTGGACAGAGGGTTCAAACATAAAAGATTCGCGGGTCTTGAAGTGTTTTCTTGTCTTAATGAAATTAGCCAGATAGACGCTGTAGTGATTACCGATGTCAATAACCCTCAAGACTGTTTTGACCGACTGCTAAACCAATGGCCGAGGGACCGAATCATCGCGCCGCCCATTTTAGGAATTGTAGATGAAAAAAATATTTCAACGGAAGGCCCGACAGGAATTTCAGTATGATAAACTGGTACGTAGTTTACACACGTCATGGTGCAGAAAAACTTGCTGAAGGGCATCTAATCCGACAGGGCTTTCAAACATACCTCCCGTTATATCGCAAAACCACAAGGCACGCTCGCCGAGTAGCGCATGTGTCCAAGCCTCTGTTTCCTCGTTATCTTTTTGTTGCAATCGACGTATCGGAACAAAGGTGGCAATCTATTAATGGTACTTTTGGCGTAAATTGTTTGGTATCAATGGGTAATCAACCGCAGGCGCTCCCCATTGGCGTGATCGATGAGCTGAAAGCGCGCGAAACGGGCCGGGGTTTGATCGAAATTTTGCCAGAAATCCCATTCAAGATAGGCGAAACAGTACGGCTAACAGGTGGAGCACTCATAGATCAAGTGGGCCTCTTTCAAAAGCTCGGAGAGAAAGACCGGGTAAGTGTCATGCTCGATATGTTGGGGCGTAAATTAGAAGTCCAAGTGCCGCTTCAGACTGTCTGCGCTTACACTTAATACTTAATACCATTCAGTTGGCCCGAGCCCAACATGAGGTTATAAGGAAGGTATGGAATGGCTTTTCCCCGCCTTCATATCGTCGATAGCGGCTAGCATCGCTGTAACCAGATTGGTATTGAATGAACTCAAGCGCCGTTCGATCTTAGACTTGCCCAATCAAAGAAGTAGCCACCAGCACCCCACTCCTAGAGGCGGGGGTATCGCGGTGGTGGCAGTTATAGCGATGTGCTGGTCAGTACCAGCCTTGAATTCACCAATCGCTGCAGCGCTCTTGGTTGGGGGGGTATTGCTAGCTTTTCTATCGTGGATCGACGATTTGAGGACTGTGAAGATTATAGTTCGTTTATCGGCTCAGTTTGCTGCCGTAATACTAGGACTCTTCTTCCTCGACAATGAAGGATACCTATTACAAGGCTTAGCCCCAAAGTGGCTAGATCGCGTATTTGCAGCTTTAGTCTGGGTCTGGTTCATTAACCTCTTCAATTTTATGGACGGTATAGATGGGATTGCCTCAATCGAGACAATGATCATTTCCTTCGGGCTCGCGATTCTGAGTATTACCTCCCCCTCAATTGCACCAGAGCCTTGGTTATCACTCAGTATTCTCGGTGTAGCAACTGGTTTCCTGAAGTCGAATTGGCCACCGGCAAAGTTATTCCTTGGCGATGTTGGCAGCATTCCTCTGGGTTATATACTAGGGGGACTTCTCTTATTGGTTGCGATGCGAGGAGCTTGGCAGGTAGCGCTAATCCTTCCACTTTATTTTCTCCTGGATTCAACAATCACGCTTTGCCGCAGATTATTGAGGCTCGAGCCAATCTGGCGTGCTCACAAAGAGCATTTTTATCAACAAGCAGTAAGTGCCGGGAAGTCGCACGCCAAAGTTACGACGGCTGTAGCCATTTTGGGGCTAGCCCTTGTTGGGCTTGCTCATCTCTCTTTTGGACAGCCATTTTTCCCGATTGCAGCGGCAATAACTCTAACTGTCAGTTTAATGATGTGGATGGTTAAGTGATGAGGAATGTTTTAGTAACTGGGGCCGGCGGTTTCGTTGGTCGGCATTTGACACCGGTCCTTGAAAATGCAGGTTGGAATGTGAAAGGTGTGGGCCGCCGTGAAATC
>PBCW01000012.1 GCA_002718015.1 Rhodospirillaceae bacterium | reverse complement strand
TGTCTGGTGATTTGCTCGATGTCCCGGCATCAGTAATTAATGGCAAAACACCAGATGAACGATCTCTTAGTGACTGGCTCAATGATGTGAGATCAGACCTAATTTTTATAAAAGAATGGTTGCTGGCGGTTGGGATACCATTTGTTGTGGTGCCTGGAAATAACGATGATGAAAAATCTTTTGCAGAAGTTTTTAGCGGTTACGGGTCTCCTAACGATATTGCTGGATTACGTTTTTTTTGTTTTTGGGACAGGTTATCTACTGAACAGCAACCAATTCGTGATAAATTCAATGCGGCTCTTTTTCATGAAGCAATTTCCGGTGACGAGCATGAGTGTGCACAAGTGCATGTGCAGCATTACATGATACATCCGCCGGTTTTTGCAAAGAACAAGCACTACCAGTATACGACTGCTGTTGATTTAAAAAAATCAATAGACCAATCAGGTAGGGTGCTTGCAGTTCTATCGGGCCACTATCATCCTGGAACCTTGGTTGAGGAAAAAGTTCTACATTCTGGTGCCCCGGCATTTTGCGAGAAGCCTTTTTCATATCGTGTGTATGATCTGGATGAACAATTGCCTGCCAGGGTTGAAACCTGCATCTTAGATAACTGAGGTCAATATAATTGAGCTGCTATGTCTATGTTATTGGAACCTTAGAGCGCCGCGCCCAAAGTACAAAAAGGGTATGCCGTACTTATGTCGGATGGACAAATAATATTGATGCACGACTGGCTGCCCACAATGCTGGAGTTGGTGCGCGCGCAACTAGAGGACGTAAATGGAAATTACTCTACGCTGAGAGTTACCAAAGTAAGAGTGACGCAATGAGCCGAGAATGGCACTTGAAACGCAACCGCAAACTTCGCCGAGACATCGCTAGTGTGATGACACCGGGAGAATAATATATGTGTGAGTGCGATATTATATTCCGTCGTGCCGTTGAGGCTGATCTCTGTGCAATGGTCAAAATGCTTTCAGACGATCCCATAGGTGTAGCGCGTGAGGTGCCAGCAGAGCCTCTCCCAAAGGCTTATTTGGATGCATTCCGAGCAATTTCAGTTGATAATAATCAGCTATTAGTAGTTGCGGCAAATAGCAAGACTATNGTGGGCACTATGCAGCTAAGCTTTATTCCGGGCNTAGCTCGCACTGGAANGTGGCGAGGTCAGATAGAGGCAGTGCGGGTTTTGAAGAAATACAGAAATACAGGACTTGGCCGCAGNATGCTCNGTTGGNGTATTGAACGCTNTAAGGAAAAGGGGTGCGGCATAGTNCAGTTAACAACCGACAAAAANCGCACAAANGCCCATCGATTTTATAACAGTATGGGTTTCGTTGCGAGCCATGAGGGTTACAAATTAGTTTTGGGTTAGANGGGTTAGGTAATAAAGCAACNTCCTTTGCACTCNAATGTTTTTTNAGCNCNCTTTGTTATNGCCGCNATNNCGGTCATAATTAGGCACTCTNTAAATGGCANGATTGANATTTGGNAGTNCCCACTCAAATGATGTAANGCTCGTCGCAGTGCATCGTGNTGACTTCGCCAAAGAAATCATAAGGTTGCNACAAATTTTTCGATTATCGGGTTTACAGTCGAAGGAGCCTCTGTCGTTGGAAAATGCCCAGCATTTTTCAATTCTATGTATTGGGATCCTGGTACTTNCTTGTGAATTTCAGTTTCGTAGTTTGGTGGATTGCCGTGGTCATTGAGACCACGAATAAGTAAAAGCTTTGGCCGTAGGGATGCAATGCGGTCGCGCACGTCAAAACAGTCAATAGCTTTCAGGTCATGATATTGTGAGANTGGCCCNACCTGCTTATGGCGCTGCAGTAGTTTTCTTCTCAACGCCTTTGGTACTGCNTGCATAGCTCTAACTTGGAAATCAATCCATTCTTNATAANTTTTTTTATTCTCCACAGCATCNAGACGCATCTGGTAGGTNTTTTNTTCTCGGACTTTTGGTCTCATCGCAACAGTCATCAATATCAGGCCAGCAACTTCATCTGGATAGTCNAGGCCATANTGCAGTGNAATTGATGCGCCGAGCGTATACCCACATAGGACAAGGTCGGACTTTGCCCCGTGGGCCCAAATCCAACCGCGAACCCAATCAGTATACCGTTCTACACTGCAGCACCGGGTTCCTTCTAAATGTCCNGGCAAGTCGGGTGCCAAAGCATCGGGGAAATAATCTAACTGNTTGACGAATGCATCAGAGCAAGCACCCGCACCNGGGCCATGGATAAAAACNAGCTTTGNCATCTTACTATCCTTTCAGATGGGGAATATTATNATGAGCCAANTACATCTATAATGGAAAAAGACTCCTAATAACGAGCTTAATATTTNTACTCCGCNAATTTTGAGCATAGTTGTCTGNTCGANAAATTTACCGAAAAGGNGCTTGGTGCTAACGTTNTGATNTTTTGGAGAATAATATGGATTCAATTTTTGCCTGNCATAGAATCGATTGTGTGCCNAGACGTTGGANGGACGCNGCAGGGTCGNTTGTNACTGATGGAGTTGAAAGAATACAAAAAGCGGGNGGNTCNTTGTACGGCGTATGGCGTAGCCAGATCGGCTTGCCGCGCGACACAGTTATTGCNATTACNATTTGGCCTGATATCGAANCTGCATCTGAANATGCGANCTNGCTTGANAGAGGATTGGCTNCGGTGCGGGCGTCGGGGTATGANATTTTACATCCAACCTCTCGTCCAAAAAATGATGAACCGCCAGAACGCCANGGTAACTACGCATTTCGCTGGTTTGAGANGCCGTCAGAAAAATATGATGAATTTATGGAGCTTTGCCTTGCGGCTTGGCCGGATTTCGAAAGTTCTTATGACTCGCAAGTCATTGGGTTGTGGAAGGTTAACGGAGAAGGACCGACGGTGCGTAGCNTGCTTCTGACGCGCAGGCCCGATCTGGCGATGTGGGAACGTTCTAAGATACCTGCTAACGAGATTGAATCTAAAATGCGCGAAAAGCTTAACCGCCGCTATGACTTATGTGACTGGACAGTTGTAAACACAATGACNTTAATTACTGCGACGGATAGTCAGGATAAGGTGCGTTGGNCGTGAACNANTCATNTNTAAANAAATGATAAGGAAAGGCGGATTANGCNTTAAATACTCGTTAATCAAAAAGCCAATCCTTTATTTNGGCGGCGCTGTTACGCTAACTCAGATTNGGGCTTAAAGNAAATGCGACAATACCAAGTGTCAAGGTGGNAGAGGTGCGGATCGGGATNTGTGTGTGCAGTNAAGTTTGCAAAATGTGATNGTNACGTAGNCTNATCTCANCTCGGCGTTAACATANTAGACNACACAAATTTNAAGTAGATGNNTTAANAAATTANTTATNCGAGGNGCTTAATATGGTGATTTCAANAAAAGNAACTTCTNTACGCATCTCCTCAGATGNTCTCCGTGCTTTAGCTGAGACAATATTTCAAAAACGCGGTGTGCCAAAGAAAGACGCGGTTTTAGTAGCAGATATATTGATAGAGGCTAACTTNCGTGGGCATGACTCCCATGGCGTTATTCGTATACCAAACTGGGTTAAAGGATTAGACTGTGGTGCGCTTAAATCAGCATGTCAGCCCTCAGTTGTTCNAGACAANGGTGCAACCGCTCTGATACATGGTGATANTGGCCTCGGGCCTGTGGTTGCAAAAAAAGCAACAGGTCTCGTACTTCAAAAGGCTAAAAACTTTGGTGTTGGGTTAGTAAGTGTNCGTAAAGCATCGCATATTGGCATTTTGCAATATTACTCTCAGTGGCTTGCCGAAAATGGCGTGATAGGAATAGTGCTAACAAANACGGAGCCTGGTGTAGCCCCCTTTGGGAGCCGACAACAAATACTCGGCACCAATCCTTTNACTATTTCTGTNCCCTCGNCNGGTACTCCGTANCTGGTAGATATGTCAACAAGTGTNGCAGCTCGTGGCAAGATTGTTAACGCTCTCGAGCGTGGTGAGAGTATTCCAGAGGGGTGGGCTATTGATGAAGAGGGGAATCCNACNACAAATCCAGCAGATGCATTGAAAGGAGCTTTATTACCCGCAGGTGGGCCAAAAGGGTCGGCCTTAGCGATAATGATCGATTTTTTAGCAGGAGGGTTGGCCGGTGGTTCCGTAGGTACAAAAGTGAGCGGAACTATGAATACTGATCAAGAAATTACAAAAGGAGATATGTTTCTTGCTATCGATCCTGGCTCGATCGGCTCTAAACGTAGGTTCGTCGGCTGCGTGGAAGAATTAGCGTCCGAAATACATCACAGTCAGCCTTTGCCAGGTGCAGAAATGGTTTTAATGCCCGGTGAGTTCGAACAAATACAAAAAAAGAGGAATTTAAGATGCGGGATCGAGATTACAAAAAAACTGCTGGCTGAAATACAAAAGCTTNCAGAGTGACATGTTTAATTTCCCACTTTTAAAATGACAACNAGGCTATACAGTCCGGCTATCAAGCTTAGAAATTCCTAAAAGCTGGCGGTGCAGGTTTCCCGAGCAACATATCCGCTGCTTTTTCAGCGATCATGATTGTGGGTGCATTCGTATTTCCACCAATCTGTAGAGGCATCACAGAGGCGTCGACTACACGNAGACCTCTTATTCCATTAACGCGAAGCTGCGTATCGACCACCGCCATTGGATCATCATCAGGTCCCATAGCGCACGTGCGAACAGGATGGTAAACTGTGGCACAGTTATTTCGTACATACTGTTTTATCTCGTCGTCCGTTACAATGTCTTTCCCTGGCCGTAATTCAGTGCCGCGCACCGCGTCAAAAGCATGAGATGCGAGTATACGACGCGTAACTTTAATACCGGCAACCAAAGCATCTAAGTCTCGTTCATCGCTCAGAAAATTTGGATCTATAAGCGGTGATGATTTTGGGTTAGTGTCGGCTATAGAGACAAACCCTAAGCTTTTCGGATGCATTAACGATACATTGCAGCTGTAACCATGTCCGTAGGTTAGTTTGCGTCCACCACGGGCCCTAACGGCGGGCGCAAAGCCAATTTGTATATTTGGCCGGTCTAAGTTAGGTTCGGTTTTAATATAGCCTGTTGCTTCATTTATATTACTAGCGACCATCCCGGACCGGTTGAGAAGATAATCGATCCCGTGAAAGACAAGTTTAGGTAAAGCTTTAAACGAAATACCGTAACCCGTGATGCTCGCTGTTTGTGTAACCACACTTGCGGCAACATGGTCTTGCAGATTCTTTCCAACCCCAGGAAGCGACGAATTAATTGCTATACCGTGTTTCTTGAGTTCCTCAGGGTCACCAATTCCAGAACGCATAAGCACTGTGGGTGATACTATTGCGCCGCATGAAATCAGCACCTCACGATTGGCGGTAATGATTTGTTTCTCTCCATGCTGCAAAAATTTAACGCCTGTCGCATTGCCATCTTGAATTATAACCTTATTCACGTGTGCCTGAGTGAGGATTTTAAGGTTCCGTCTTCGCCGTACGGGGTCCAGGTAGGCCTTCGCCGCAGACCATCGTTTGCCATTTTTTATCGTTACTTGCCTTTCACCGAAGCCCTCCTGATCGCCATCGTTAAAGTCGAGACGGCGAGGAAATTGCATAGAATCAGTTGCTTCAAAGAGCAGATTGAGCATCTCGTTTGGTTTTTTGACCCTACTTACATGCAAGGGCCCTGAGGTTCCATGTAGTGGATCATTTCGGAAAATTTCATTATTTTCTGAACGGATGAAGTAAGGGAGCACTTCGCGATATGACCAACCATCGCAGCCCGCCTTATTAGCCCAATCATCATAATCGCGTTTATTGCCACGGGCATACACCATACCATTTATTGAGCTGGACCCACCGATAACCCGACCTCGTGGGATTGATATTTTTCGGTTCGATGCGTTGGATTGACCCGCGGTTTTGTAATTCCAATTCCATTTTTTATGATCGATCAGAAACATCACGCCTAAGGGTATATGAATTAGCGGTGAACTATCGTTAGCGCCTGCTTCAATTAAGCAGACGCTAATCTTTGGGTTTTCGGAGAGCCGATTAGCAAGAACGCACCCGGCAGAGCCACCCCCTACAATAACGAAGTCGAAGCATTCAATAGAATCTGCCATCACAAAGCCCTTTATTTCATTGGTCTATCAATTAAATTGACAGCGCTGTCGACATACCGAAAGTCTGGACTTTGACTAATAACCGGTTGCCCAATCTATTTTATTAAGCATTGGTTCTCCTGCTATAAATGCTTTAAGATTTTTGCAAAAGACTTCAGTATGGCGTTTGTGATTTATATCGGACTTCCCAGAACAGTGAGGTGTTATAAGAATCTTTGGATGGTTCCATAGCATAGGTGATGGTGGATTCTCAAATTCACCAACATAACAATCAAGGGCAGCCCCTCGGAGGTGCCCACAGTTAAGTGCCTTAACCATGGCATCCTCATCAATAATTTCCCCACGTGCTATATTGACTATAACACCCCCAGGTTTGATGGCATTAAACGCATCCTCGTTTAACAGGTGAATGGTTTCTTTTGTCAATTGACAACAAATAGCGACAAAGTGACTTTCCGCGAGCAGTTCTAAAAGGCCTGACGGATTTCTTATTTTAGAGAATCCAGTTGGAAGGGCACGTGACGTTGATCGTTTTGTGCCAACTACTCTCATTCCAAGTCTGTCAGCGAGTCGACCTACTTGTAAACCTATACCACCAGCGCCGACAACACATAACGTTTTTCCTTCAATTAACAAGGATTGATATTTTGATTTATTGAAGTTTTGTTGTGCACAATCCTGTTTCGCGATATGGAAATCTTTTGAAAAATGAAGTAAGCCAGCCAATGCAAACTCAGCAATGGCAAGGGTGTTTCCGTGACCCCGTGACGTGGTAACGATTACGTCACTCTCCCACAGGTCGCTCTTAAGAAGATTGTTTGCGCCAGCTGGTTGCTGATGGAACCATTTCAGCTTAGGCGACCGGCGGCGCATATCCAACGGGTATGGCCATCCGCCGAAAATTACATCAGCATCTGCTAAAAGAGCATCCCGTTCTGACCGTGTACCGCAGCCTGATGTTTGAGGTGCAAGGTAGTTGTCACAACAGAACGCCGGCCAAGTCTCTCGGATTTCTCCATCAAAGTGATCAGGTGCCATAATGAGTTCAACAGCTGAATGGGTAGAGAGGATCTTTTGTTGTTCTGCCTCTGACAGCTTCAGTAATGCGAGGATCTTCATAAATTTAACAGGGCAAACTGGTTGTGTTTCTAATTGCGTGCCTTGACTTCAGTTATAAAACGATCGCGAATGGAAACGGGGTGAGTCAGGATATTTGGAACGGTAACATTTCCACTCTCACATTTGCAAACAATTATAGTCATTTGCTTTCCTTTAAGAGCTTTGCCAACCTCTTCAGCAGCCTCCTCTCCTTGGCATTCTACAACATTTGCGCAGCCGCAAGCTTTCGCGACCTTGGATAAAGAGGTCTTCTTTCCTGCATAGGTTGGTTGATCACCCGTCGACCCATAGGAACCATTATCTATAATTAATAGAGTGAAGTTGTCTGCTGGATTATTTGCTATAGTGGCTAGTGTGCCAAGATTTGTAAGTACAGAGCCATCACCATCAATTGCTAGCACAGGTGCACTTTGGGTAAGCGCAAGGCCAAGGCCTATGGATGAACAAAGGCCCATCGTTCCAAGCATATAGAAATTGGACGGCTGATCATCGTGCATAAATAATTCCTGAGAAGGTAGGCCAATGTTGCATATAACAAGTTCGTCGGTAATAACCGGTATTAGGGATTTGGTAACTTCGCTCCGTATCATTATGCTGCACTCCAAAAGCTTGCGTCGGCCAAAATGGCAGTGGGCTTACTAGCCATAAATGTGTGATTTAGAATTGCGCTTAATTCTTCAATGTCACTAGCCTTATGAAAGTGATATGACGGAATATTCATTTGTTGAAGAATTGGTATAGTGTGCATTGCCATTTCCACTTGACATGCCACCTTTTCACCGACCTCTCCACGGTAGCTTATCAGCATAGGCAGAGGCATCTGGTAATATTGTATCAAGGCGGCAAGTGAATTAACTGTAACTCCTAGGGCTGTGTTTTGCATAATAATACATGGCCTGGTGCCCCCTAGAAACGCTCCTGCACAAAGCCCCATCCCTTCTGCCTCATGATTGCATGGAACGTGATGAATTTGATCATGTTTCTCAACTGCCTCGATCACGCCGGACAGTTGTTTGCACGGCACAGTCGTTACAAATCCAATCTCATTATCAATAAAATTATTGACGATACGTTCGCTTATATCCATTTCTGCCCCAGCCAGTTTTTCTATTTTTAACAATAAGTTTTCCTCTACAACCTTTTGTATACACGGGCAATAACAAGCTCGCAAATATCGTTTCAACGAACCGTTATATGCTTAAAGATCTTAAATGCTACTAAGGATATAAAAGTGTAGTTGGGTGGTCGCAGATTTAGTGTTTAGGCTTTGTCATGTAGTTGCGCGATATTTTATGAAACAGCCGTTGATCTGAATGGTGTGATTGGTATGCTATTTTTTATAGAAAGCAAAACACTTAACGCTCTAGTCCAAATGAGATAGAAACCAATAAGGTAAAAAAACCCGCGAAGTGTAAGCTTCGCGAGTTTTCAATGCTACTTACTGTTTTATATTGTACAAAAGATTTTCAAACACTGTAGTACATTTCAAATTCGATTGGATGCGGCGCTTGTTCAAACGCCAATATCTCTTCCTCTCTAAGACTTATGTATGCATCAATTTGGTCGTTGGNCATTACATCACCAGAGGTAAGGAAGTCACGATCGNTGTCCAACGCTGCTAATGCCTCNCTAAGNGAAGCGCACACAGTTGGAACACCCTCCAGTTCTTCGGGAGGCAGATCGTAAAGATCTTTATCCATGGGATCGCCTGGGTCGATNTTGTTCTGAATGCCATCAATNCCAGCCATGAGCATTGCGGAGAAGGCTAAATATGGNTTAGCAGAAGGGTCAGGAAAGCGCACTTCNATNCGTTTACCCTTTGGACTTTCAACATAAGGAATACGGCAAGAGGCAGATCTATTTCTTGATGAGTATGCCAGCAGTACAGGCGCCTCGAAACCAGGAATTAATCTTTTGTAACTGTTAGTTGTGGGGTTAGTGAAGGCGTTGATAGCACGGGCATGTTTTATAATACCACCTATGTAGTGCAGCGCTGTTTCGGATAGGTCTGCATAGCCTGTGCCGGCGAAGGTAGTGTCCCCATCTTTCCAAATCGACTGATGGCAATGCATGCCGGAACCGTTATCGTTATATACCGGCTTTGGCATAAAGGTAGCGGTCTTACCGGCCTCATGCGCTACCATGTGGACGCACCACTTATATAATTGCATGTTATCTGCAGTCCGTAGAAGTGTACCAAACAACATACCAAGCTCATGCTGTGAAGGGGCGACTTCATGGTGATGTTTCTCCATTGGCACACCCATTTCATGGAGAGTTGATACCATTCGTGCACGTAGATCAGTGTTATTATCGACTGGTGGTACAGGAAAATATCCACCCTTCGCCTTTGGACGGTGACCGATATTGCCTTCAAACATTTCTGTGCCGTTGTTATAGGGCCCTTCATTCTCATCTATCATGTAGAATGAATGGTTTTGATCAGTTTGAAAGCGAACGTCATCAAAGCAAAAAAATTCTGCCTCTGGTCCAAAATAGGTCGTATCGCCAATGCCAGTGGATTTAAGATAAGCTTCGGCTTTCTCGGCAGTGGAGCGAGGGCAACGATCATATGCTTGCCCTGTTGTAGGTTCTTTAACAGAGCAGAAAAGTATCAGCTGTGGTTGTTCTGTAAAAGGATCCATGACTGCAGTCGATAGATCCGGCTTTAAATTCATATCTGATTCATTTATAGCTTTCCAACCCGCAATTGATGATCCGTCAAACATAATGCCCTCGGATAAAAGGTCCCCATCAACTGTTGAAACATGCTGTGCAGTATGCTGCCATTTTCCGCGCGGATCAGTGAAGCGAAAATCGACATATTGGACATCGTTGTCTTTAATTAGTTTAAGTACGTTTTCTATTTCGGACATGGTGTTATAAACTCCCTGTTGGGTTTTGGTTGTTAAAGACCACTCTAGATTTAGGTTTGGACTGCACTAAGAAGCTGACAACACAGGGCGCGCTATAGTTTTAACAAAAAAATCAAATCGCATCTGATCCTATCTCGCCTGTTCTTATTCTGATAACCTCGGTTACCGTTGAAATAAAAATCTTTCCGTCACCAATGCGCCCGGTCTCAGCGGCAGTTTTTATCGCTTCAACCGCTCTTTCAACGTTATTGTCTTCCAGCACCACTTCTAATTTTACCTTGGGTAGGAAGTCAATGACATACTCAGCACCTCGGTATAATTCGGTATGCCCTTTTTGACGGCCAAACCCTTTTGCTTCTAATACCGTAATGCCTTGAATGCCGACCTCTTGAAGAGATTCCTTAACTTCATCCAACTTAAAGGGTTTTATGATTGCTTCAATCTTTTTCATTCAAAGCTTCTATGTCTCATTCTTATTTATTTACTTGTCAGGTAGTGATTACACAAGATTTTCATTCCATCACCAGTGGTAGCATCTTGCGTGCCAACTCATAATATGTTGTTTCTAAACAAAAAAAAAAATTGGGCTATGCGGAATAGCGAAAAAAAAGTGACTAAATAATTATCATTTGCCTAAATTTTATTCAATAGTCGGTCTTTTTAGGACAGTTACGCCAGGCGCTGTACCGACAAATTTTTCTACCTGTACGAGCGTCGAATGGGCCGTTGGTCCTTGAGCAAGTTTCGATGTTCCGCGATCAGGCGTAAGCACATTGGGGTTTCCATGAACCTCAAGACTGCCGGGTTGACCCGGTATTAGTGGATCATACCATGCTCCAGTAGACAGTTCTATAACGCTCGGACGTATGGAGGTGCAGATCAGTGCCCCAGCAAGTATCGCGCCACGATTATTGAATACTTTCACAACATCTCCAGTTTGGATAGATCGAAATGCTGCATCTTGGGGGTTGATACGTACGGGCTCGCGGCCCGCAATTTTTGCTTCTTGACTGATTTTCGAATAATCTAATTGTGCATGTAGTCTATCACGAGGTTGATTGGACACCATATGGAGTGGAAATTCTTCAGCCAGTTTACTACCAAGCCACTCCGTTGGCTCTAGCCAAGTAGGGTGCCCTGGGCAATCATCATATCCAAAGCTATCTATGGTTTCAGAAAAGATTTCAATTTTGCCAGATGGTGTTTTGCGTTTGAATTTTGAGGGGTTTAAACGAAAATCTTCCATGGCCACAAACGGCTTATTTGGGGCCGGTATTTCCAAAAACCCTCGAGACCAAAACTCATCAAAGGTAGGCAAAATTATATTTTTTTTAACAGCATTCTGGCAGGCAATGTCATATATTTTTTTGATCCAATCTTGCTCGTTTCTCCCTTCAGTAAAATTATCTCTCAGTCCCAAGCCCCCAGCAATATCAGAAAATATATCAAAATCATTCCGAGCTTGATGCAGAGGTTCAACTAGTTTTTGCATCGCTATCCAAAATCGATCACGGCCGCTAGCGCCGATATCATTACGCTCCATTGTGGAGGTCGCAGGAAGTACGATATCAGCGTGCCGAGCAGTCGAAGTCCACCAGGGTTCGTGCACGATTATCGTCTCAGGCTTGCGCCATGCTTGTAGTAAACGGTTAAGGTCTTGGTGATGATGGAAGGGATTACCACCGCACCAATACACTAAACGTATGTGGGGATATTTGCGTTGAGCTCCATTAAAATCATAGCGTGTGCCAGGATTGAGTAACATATCGGCGATCCTCGCAACCGGGATATAGCTTTTGGTGGGATTATCTCCAATACTCATAGTTGGTGCTGGTAAGGTTAAATGAGGGTTACCATAACCGTTCATGCTCCCGTATCCGCATCCAAATCCATTCCCTGGAAGTCCGATGCGGCCTAACATGGCGGCCAAAGTGATTGTCATCCAATAAGCTTGTTCGCCGTGATCTGCCCTTTGTAAAGCATAGGCACATCCGAGAACGGTATTTTTTTTTGCCATCTCAATGGCTAATGCACGAATTTTTGACGCGGGAATCTCTGAAATTTTAGCTGCCCATTCAGCAGTTTTAGGTACGTTATCCGTACGTCCCATAAGATACGAACTGAACTTATCAAAACCGACACAATATTTATTAAGGAACGCTCTGCTGTAAAGACGATTTTCAACTAATGTGTGTGCGAGTCCTAACATAATTGCCACGTCAGAGTTTGGGCGTGCCGGCCACCACTCGGCATTTAAATAATCTGCGGTGTCGTCTTGGCAAGGCGCAACACTTACAAAACGCACCCCATTTTTCCGAAGCATCGGCAACCATTTATGCGTAGCATGTTCACCTGCGCCTCCGGGCTCAACCTGTGTGTTCTTAAGTCCAACACCTCCAAATGCAACAAAGAGTTCGCAATGCTGAGCGATGCCATCCCAAGAACTGAAAGGGCCGTAACCCCCCTGACCAACAACGCGAGGAAGAATTGCATGACCCGCGGCATTCGAGTAACTGTATACTTGGTCAGTGAAACCGCCAAAAATATTTAGGAACCGTTTCAGTTGCGTTTTTGCATGATGAAAACGGCCAGCGCTCGACCAACCATATGATCCACCAAAAATAGCTTCGTTCCCAAAGCATTTCTGCACACGATTTAATTCTGCTACCACTAAATTGATTGCTTGGTCCCACCCAATGGCAATAAATGGCTCAGCACCACGATTTTCCGTATTAGCGCTAAAACCGTTATCAAGCCAACTTTTACGAACCATGGGCTGGTGTATTCGGCATTCAGAATATAGCGCATCCTTTATTGATCCAATAATGGGAGATGGGTACTCATCTTTGTAGAACGGTCGGATGTCGACTAATTTTCCGTCGCGCGTAGTTCCTTTAAAAGCCCCCCAATGGGAAGAATGCATCCTTGTACCATTTTTCAAGACAATAAACCCCTCAAAGCTAGTTTGACGTCCTTAGAAAATCAAAAACCGTTTTTCCCTCTGCCGCAATATGGGACTACCGTAGATAATCAAACGAGTTTTTGGTTAACAGTGTGATCAAAAAATTCCTACTATTTTTTCTTTTTTGGCGGGGTATAGTTACAAAAGTTTTTAATGTTGTAGGAACGTTAAACGCACTTGAGTCTAAACATAAGGCGGCATGGACCAGCCCTTTGGACTTTCAGTAAAAATTTCGAATCCTTCCGACGTGACAGCAACTGTATGTTCGAATTGTGCTGAGAGCTGGCGATCTTTGGTGACTGCAGTCCAACCATCTTTCAATATTTTTACGTTAAATTTACCGGCATTTACCATTGGCTCGATAGTGAAAAACATACCCTCCTTAAGGATCACGCCCGTGCCGGACTGGCCGTAGTGTAAAATGCTGGGCGGTGCGTGAAATGTTTTTCCAATACCGTGACCGCAGAAGTCACGGACCAACGAAAATCGATGATCTTCCCCATGCTTTTGTATAGCTCGACCAACATCTCCTAATGTGGCTCCTGGTCTAACAACGTGAATGCCTTTCATCATTGCTTCATAAGTCACTTGGATTAACTTTTTTGCGCGCACACCAACTTTCTCGCCGACGCAAAACATACGGCTGGTATCCCCATGCCATCCATCGAGAATAACAGTTACGTCTATGTTAAGGGTATCACCATCTTTAAGGATTTTCTGAGGGTCTGGAATTCCATGACAGACAACATGGTTGACGGATGTGCAAATTGATTTTGGAAAACCTTTGTAATTAAGAGGGGCAGGAATTGCACCGTGATCGATAATGAAATTATGGCACAAGGTATCAAGTTCTTCAGTAGAAACGCCGGGTAAAACATGGGGAGTGATAAAGTCAAGAACTTCTGCGGCCAGTCTGCCAGCCTTACGCATGGCTCCATAATCTTCTGAAGTATGGAATGGTACTCCAATGGATTCTGGCTCTATTTTTACATCCATTTTGGTCATCTGATTTTATGCAACCTCATTACTGATCCCTCACGAACATCCATGATGCACTTACAAAAACTCAACAATCAATGGGTATTTGACGGACAATTCTAATACTGGTAGGGCAAATAGCACAGGCATAGCACACGGCCTCGACGCCAGCGTCTCGTGCTTCAAAAAAAGCCTTTTTGTAGGCGGGGTCTATATCAGCAGCGAGCCTGAAAGAATTACAATCACCCCGTTGTACCAAGTAAAACATCAATGCTCGATTTCCATCCGCTCTCATGCATGCCAATTCACGAAGGTGCTTCTCTCCACGTTTTGTTTCTGCATCAGGAAATTCTGCATGATCTTTGCGTTTTAATGTAACATTTTTTACCTCGACGAAGCATGGTTCCTTGTCTGGTGCTTCAAGAAGAAGATCTATTCGACTATTAAGGCCATACCTGACCTCACGCCGGATGTTTTTGTAGCCTCTTAATTCAGCTATTTCGTCCCCCTCAATCGCGGCTTCTACTATGCGGTTGGGGTTAGAAGTATTGATACCAACAAGTTGTCCATCAATCCGGACAAGTTCCCAGCGCCAATCGAGTTTAGCTTTTGGATTGGTGTTAGGTGACAACCATACTTCACTGCCTGGCTCCGTGAGGCCCAACATAGACCCCGAGTTTGCACAATGTGCTACTACTTTTGTGCCATTCGGCAACAACATATCGCTTAGGAAACGTTTGTAACGTCTCACGAGCGTAGCTTTTTGTAGTGGTACTTTGAATTCCATAAAATCAACACTTTTGTATTAAAAGTTGGCTCTGTTTCGTCAAACGTGAGTCATTAGTTCGGAGTCTTATTTCTCAAATTAATACAGTATTTTAGAACAATGTGCGTAACCACGACCTTTTCAAAAATTCATAAGATCATTTGCTATTCATCCTCTCTAAGCCAAGAAAGTGCCGGGTAAAAATGGGACTTTCGAAAATGTGGTAATATTAAATCACTTTTTTTTGCCGGAGTAGTTCTAAATCAGCCTTTGTTAAACCTAATATCTCTTCGTAAACCTCAGCATTATGCTGACCAAGAGCGGGCCCTAGCCATCTTATTGAACCGGGTGTCTCAGACAGTCGAGGCACGATATTTGGAACCGCCAATTTATCTGCTCTTTCATCTTTCGGACGAGCGATATTTCCGCGGGCGGCATAGTGCTCATTTTCAAAAATTTCGTCGATCGATGCGACTATACCGCAGGGAACTTCCGCCGCATCACAAAGTTTAATCAATTCTTTCTGTTTATGTTGCAAAGTCCAATCGGTGACAATTTTATCAACATTTTCACGGTCATTTTCTCGTTGATTTATCGAGCTATATTTGCCTTTGTTTGCCAGTTCGCTGCTGCCCATTGCCTTTGCAAGACGGGCAAAAATTTTGTCATTTGTGCATGCGATGGCAATCCATCGCCCATCCTTAGTCGGATAATGACTATGCGGACACACGTTTACGGTGGCTGCTCCCATGCGTTGACGGATATAACCATGTTTATCATATGCGGGCGCTATCTCATCAAGGATACGAAAGATTGGTTCATAGAGGCCGATATCAATAAATTGTCCGATGCCCGTTGCATCGGCGTGTTTTAACGCTGCCATAACTCCGAAGGCACCGAATATACCGGCAAGGTAATCAGCGAGGGTTGCAGATCCCGGGGTTGCTGGCGCTCCGTTTGGCTCGCCAGCGAGAAAAGAAATTCCACCGAATGCATTCCCAATCCGACCAAATCCTGGCTTGCTGCTATAGGGACCGGTTTGGCCGTAACCCGAAACACGCAGCATTACCATTTTAGGATTTATTTTGTGCAAGGTTTTCCAACCCAATCCCCATTTTTCGAGTGTGCCGGGTTGAAAGTTTTCTGTGATAACATCACATGTGCTAACTAGTCGCTTGAATAAACTTGCACCCTCTCTTTTCTTTAAATCGAGCGTAATCGATTTTTTATTTCTAGCCTCCGATAACCAAACCAAGGTATCCCCACAATCATCGACGGTGCCTAATTTACGACAGGGATCCCCCACGTCCGGCAATTCCACCTTTATTACCTCAGCTCCAAACTCAGCCATTAATGTCGCGCAAAAGGGCGAAGCAATGTATGTGGCTATATCCAATACGCGAAGACCTTGCAGAGGCCCATTTAGCGAGTAAGTGTTTGTCTTTGGCATGGCACCCTCCAGCATTTATATGTAGCGTATAGAATGGATCATGCCGAGAGTTTAAGTTAGTTTTAGAAAAATTCGAGTTCGATAAGAAAAATAAAGTTGCTTTATCAAAAATGGGTAGCAAAGGTATTTTTCATTTGCTCACGCAATGAATTTTGCTGTCGACATATTCTTTAGGTGTTTTTGTATTGCAATGAATGGGCAATTTAAGTTTTAGGGGGAAACATGGGTGATATCGATACCGACATTAACAGCTATTTCGAATATGAGCGCTTGAAGGCGCCTACGCGCCAAAGCAAACCGAGGAAAACTGGGCTAACAGCAATGATTGATGTTGGGCCTAGTGATTTTGGTTGGACAGGTCCGAGAGGGCTCGAGGACTTACTCGATTATGGGGCTGAGTTCATCGATTACGCAAAAATATTTGCCATAAACGCATTGGATTACCCCCCCCCTTTGGTAAAGAAAATTGTGTGCACTTACAGAGATTATGGTGTCATTCCCTTTGCTGGTGGGATTTTATTTGAAACAGCCTACCATCAAAATGCAGTTGATGAATTGATTACTCATCTTCGACGATTGGACATCAATATGCTTGAGTTATCAGAAAATTACATAGAATTGGAGACCGATGTTAGAAAGCAGCAAATTAATTTGTTGCAGGGTGCGGGTCTTACCGTAGTCTACGAGTTTGGCAGAAAAATACCTACGTCACCTCTCAGTATCGATTTTCTGGGATCAATGGTGGAAAGTATGATGGATTTGGGTGTAGATCATATCATCATAGAGCAAAGTGAGATTGACATGTTGGCATCCGAGAACCCCAAGGCTTTTCAGACACTTCCCGAGCAACCTTGGTTTAAACACTGCGTGCTTGAGCCTGATCCATATTCTTTTCCGCAGCAACATATACAAATGATCAACGATTTTGGCCCAGATGTTAGCTTATGTAATGTCACTCCCGAACAGGTATTGAAATTGGAGGGCTTTCGTCGCGGGATCGGACGCCCCGTTCAATATTCTTTTCTCTCAGACAACCTAAAGTGATGATATGGTTGAAATGATAAGAGTGCCGGTTGAGGAATGTCGGACCATCTGCATTGAAGCTTACGAACGAAACGGCGTTGCGCCCGAAATAGCTTCACTAGCAACGGACCAATTTATTTTATGTGATTTGCTTGGCATTCAGACACATGGAATACTGAGGTTGAGCCACTATATTGGACGGCTTCAGGCAGGAGGAATTGAACCAGCAACGAGTATAGCTGTTGACCGAAAAACACCAACAATGGCTATAGTAGATGGGGGAAATACCCTGGGAACGGCAGTTGCAGGTCGAGCTACTGAAGTCGCGATTGAAATTGCACAAGAAGTCGGCATTGGGTTTGTAAGCGTCAAAAATAGTAACCACTTTGGGGCTAACGCCAGTTTTGGTTGGGGTGCTTGCGAAGCCGGAGTGATTCTGTTGTCTGGCACTAATGGTTCACTCACGATGCCGGCAACTGGGGGAAAGGCACAGGTCGTTGGCAACAATCCGATTGGTTATGCTGCCCCTCGAAAAGGTGGTAAACACTTTATCCTCGATTTTGCGCTTAGTGTCCAATCACGCGGCAAAATTAGACGTGCCGCAGAATTGGGGGAGCCCATTCCCGAAGGCTGGGGGCTCGACTCAAATGGTATGGATACGACGGATGCGGCGAAGGTGTTGCAGGGGTTTGTTTTGCCCGTTGGTGGACATAAAGGATATGGGCTTGCTTTGGCAGTAGATATGTTGACTGGTGTTTTGAGTGGAGGGNATTANGCACCATTAATNAAATCCCAGTTTTATGAACCGGATAAANCCTCGGGCATNTGCCACTATTTTATTNGTATTGATCCGGATAAACTCATCGGTCNTGAAACGTTTCAAGCTCGTCTAGAGGACTACTGTTCGTGGATAAAGGAACAGCCCTCAATTGATCCAAAAGTGCCCGTCCGAGTTCCAGGTGAAAGAGCNGCTGAGGCATATGCAGGAAATCTTCGCAAGGGTATATTGGTTGACTCTGATCACCATAAGCGCAATCAAGGNCTTGCCAAAGGTACCATAAAAGGGGTTATTCCAAAGGGTTAATCGTCACACAGCCACAGTGGCTGAGGTGGGGGTCATTGGGTGTGTGAATCCTGCAAATTCTCCTGACGGCTCAATTAATGCGATGTTAGGGCAGGCATATAAGGTTGGGAAAACTGAATTTTCGCCAACGAAGACAGGCATNCGTTTTTCTATCGCGGCACGTATTTCTAACCCTAATTCTGGATCTACAGTGCATCGACCCTCTCCACTTACGTCAATGCGCGGTTGGTGNGCAGCGNNATCCAATTCCATTNCNAAAATTCCTATCATTGATATTAGCTGAAATACAGCCGGCATAATTCGCCGCCCACCAGACGCACCTATTGCGAAATAAGGTTTCCCATTCTTTTCTACGATTGCTGGGCACATATTGCAAAGTGCCCCTTTGTTTGGTGCAAGTGAATTTGGTTTGTTGGGGAGTGGGTTAAACCAGTATATGCCGTTATTCATAAGTATCCCNGTNNCTGGAAGGGTCACACGACTTCCGAAAACAGAGAGCAAAGTTTGNGTTAGGCTCACNAAATTCCCGTGTTTGTCCGCTATGCTNATNTGAGTAGTGCATCCATTTGAATCAATGGTATCACCCATGGTCGCAAGTCGCTCATTATATGCNTGCTCCAAAGAGNTAGCCCAACATGCGTAAGTTGATGCCTCTGGGGNGCCTTTTCTTTGCACTAAATCTGTGGCTANACTCACTACACGTGCCATTGTAGGNCCTGCAGTNAGGTGCGGCGTTGCATGAACAGTTATGTCGCGGTAGGGAATTGCGAGACTATCGGTTTCTTGNGCATTATACTCNGATAGATCGGTCGCGGTTATGGCATTCCCACCATCCCTAAGATCCGCAATTATCGTTTGNGCTATGTCGCCACGGTAGAAATCATCTGCACCNGCTTCAGCAAGGCGTTCAAGTGTCATCGGCANCTTTCCTAGCGGCGATAGCGGAATNTCCTNGCCCTGAATTGGTTGTAGTGGAAGGTCGTGAGCATCAAGATAAATTTCTCGTGATGCATTAAANNGCTTTAATTCTTTTGCNGCACNNAGACATCGAAGCGACATGCTCCANGTNATTGGTAACCCGCGTTTTGCTAAATCAATTGCTGGTTGTAGAAGNTCTCTCCACGGCATTGTTGCGTAGCGAGCATGCGCTTTGGCAANACCTGCAATCTGTCCNGGTACNNCTATTGAGTGAAAACCAATNATATTTCGGTCTTCCAAAACANTTGGCCATGAAAAGAGGTCACCGCTAGAAAAATTCCCTTCTGCAAGAGGATAATAATCAGTATCAATTTCACTTGGCGAACGCATCCCAAAATGAAAAGTTNTGTAGTTTGTTGCTTNATCGGCGAGGGCTANTTGCATATAGCCACCGCCACCNAGGCCNCTCATCCATGGCTCAACGACTGACACCGCAAAGGAGGTTGCGATCGCAGCATCNANAGCATTGCCGCCAGCGCGAAGAATTTCAGCGCCAACNTCTGAGGCCAGATAGTGCTGGCTGGATACGACGCCATTAGCCCCCCTAACAGTCTTTTTTTNNAATTCCCATTTTTGGTGATAAAGCAAAATAAGCATCCTTAAAAAATTTAAAGNATCTCGATTTTCNAACTTAAANCCTATACNGTAGNNATGAAAAGGAGAAGCTCNATGCATACAGCATCCAATGNACANCCAGTCGCATTGTCGCCTACTTCNGTNNTGGCAAAGTTTGCGAGCGGGCTTAGCTATGAGNACATAGACGATGCAAGCTTAAACACGGCTCNGCGTCATACTTTAGACACAATAGGNGCAATTTTTGCCGGAAGTACNCAACACGCAACTATTGCGGCNGCTAGNGCCTTTGATACTCTTTGTTTATCTGGGTCGGTNCCGGTNCCAGGATTTGNAAAATGCTACGANCCCATGTCAGCCGCTTATNTCTCTGGCACTGCTGCGCATGGATTGGAACTTGATGATGGTTATCGCGCTGGATCGGTTCATCCGGGCTGCGTNGTAATTCCNGCCCTCATTAGCGCTGCCTCAATTGGGAAGTANGATGGCAAGCAGTTTATTANTGCNGTGGTTGTAGGTTANGAAATTGTTTGTCGCCTTGCAGCNGCTATGCACCCCCATTCTCGGTATCGNGGATTTCACAACACACCGGTTATGGGCGTGATGGGAGCAGCGGCNGCTGTAGGAGCATTGCGNAACTTTGATGACCGTCAGATGGCAGATGCNCTCGGTATTGCTGCCAGCAGTGCCAGTGGAATATTNGCATTTCTTCGTGGGGGAGGGGAGGTAAAGCGAACTCACCCNGGCCAAGCAGCGCGCGAGGGTTTGCANGCGGCACTGAACGCTGAACAAGGNATGGTTGGTCCGAAAGATGTTCTTGAAATTGAGGAAGGCTACTTNGATACCTTTGCGGGNGATGTGAATNTNAGTACAGTCATAGATGGGCTTGAAAATGGACCGCNATCAGCAAAGCTTGTAATGGCAGGTTGTTACATCAAACCCTACGCCGCTTGTCGNCACATACACCCAGGTATTGACGCGGTTATCGATATTCGTACAGCTGAAAACATCGANCCAACAAAAGTGGTCAATGTAGATGTTGGNACNTACGAGATTGCTGTTGGNCATGCTAATGCCACTTACGANGATATGCTTTCTGCACAAATGAGTTATCAATTCTGCATTGCGACTGCTTTGGAGCGAGGTGCGGTAGACCTTGAACATTTNGATGAAAACGCAAGGGATGAAAACAATGTTATNCAGCATNTCCCCAAAATACACGTATCTGTCGATAAAGAGTGCCATGATGCTTATCCACGGTTAAGGGCNGCCAAGGTTGCAATTGAAATGCAAGACGGGACCCGATTTAATCGGTCCGTCGAGGACCCTTATGGAAGCGCGGGTAATCCGCTTCCAGANGATGCGTTGCAANTTAAATTTAATGGTCTTGTTNGGCCTTTGACTGATGATATNAAGGCCCAAGAGATCGAAAGATTAATTTGGGGCATCAACGAACTCGACGATGTAGNTGATTTGCTGACTAANTTAGGCCCTTAAACAGAGATAGAGATGGGTCGGTTTTTCCAGCCTCAGAGAAGCCTTTTGCGCGTAACTGGCAGCTATCGCACTCGCCACATGGTATTTTGCCGTCGTTATAACAGCTCCAACTTAGTTCGATGGGGGCATTATTTTTGAATGCTNCGCGAACNATATCTGCTTTGCTCATAGTAATCAGCGGTGTTTCAATGCGAAAAGGAATNCTGTACTGAGCCCACAGTTTACTACCTTTTTGCAGAGTTTGAGCTGCTAGTCTGTAAAAATCAGGNCGGCAGTCGGGATACCCGCTGTAATCGATGGCGTTTGCAGCTATAAATATTGTTGCCCGCACCTCNTCAGGTTGTGCGGCGCGTTTTTCGATNGCCGTTAGCGCCATACTCTCAAGGCGGGCTGCAGCAAGTGTTAAGAAAAANGTATTACGTAATGGCACATAGCTGATNGGGATNNCTGTCTCTATTTCCTCNTTGCTACGTCCTTTTGGTAANTGATGCGNCGTTGAATTGGTNAGTGCAGAATGGTTTGCAAGNTCCTTATAAAAAGAAACGTCTAATACAACCTGGGTNATGCCTAACTTNGAAGCGATTGCTTTTGCGGAGGTGATTTCANGCNTATGGTTTTGGCCATAGTCAAAAGTTAANGCTAAAAGTTCAANATCCTCTTNCACTGCCATTGAAGCGAGCGTTGTTGAGTCTAACCCGCCAGACAACAGTATTATACCNAAATGATGTGTCATTTTCCCTTACTNGCTTTGCCTNCATGGGCNACNATATTAGCAAGAGCNGCNGAAGCAACCCGTGCCTCNGGNGGGTCNGCTCGACTTGTCAAAGTTATTGGTACNTTNGCTCCTAGAACAATGCCGGCNGCACAGGCGCTCATGAAATAAACCATCATTTTGAAAAGTGCATTTCCAGTTTCAATATTTGGGACTAANAGAATATCGGCATTCCCAGCTACAGGNTGGTTTATTTTNTTTAAGTTGGCAGCTTTGGTTGAAATTGCATTATCAAAAGCCANCGGCCCGAAAACTTGGCCGCCAGAAATTTCATTTACGGCTCTCNTAGTGATNTCTNCTGCCTCAATACTGCTGGGCATACTTTTGATTGGNGACTCAGTNCCCGAGAGGACTGCAACTTTAGGGTTATTATTCCCCAANATGTGAGAAAGCTCNATTGCATGTTGAGCTGCTTGTAGTCGGGTATCAATCGAAGGGGCCACATTAACTGCGCCATCTGTAATCATAAGAGANNTATNATGNTCAGGTAGCGTCATGTGAAATATGTGNNTCAGGCGGCGGTCTGTTCGTAAGCCGGNNTCTNTCNGGAGGATTCCATGCATAAATTCGTCAGTATGTATCTGACCTTTCATTAGAGCTGCAACCTCTCCGTTGCCGGCTAACGCCGCGGCAACATCGGCGCTGTCTCTATCCGTTTCGGCATGTACGATACGTTCNAGACTAATATCCCAATGTAATTCTTCAGCNAACTTTAGAATTGCAACCCTATTTCCAACGAATACGGGNGAAATAAGGTTCTGCTCTTGAGCAAGCTTTGCACTTTTCATNGGCAGCNTGCCATGAGCNCCAACTATAGCTGTTGGGGTTGGNNTNAGTGATTCTGCAAGTTCCANAAGAGATTTGGGACACTGATATGAGTCTGTTTTGAGCATGNCTAANTTTAAACGCCACGATAAATTATTGCATCAAATTTTACNTCGTTATGATAAAAGACCNNTGTATTNATNTACGNNTNTTTTGATCTAANTTAAANAGACCNGAGCACGANAAAACGGAGAANAANTANATGACNAACCTTGCGAATGATTTNCGNAATCATTGGATGCCATATACTGCTAACAGAGATTTTTCTGAAGCACCGCGGTTGGTTTCGGATGGGCAGGGTATANAATTAAAAAAAACTGATGGAGGGATTGTTCTTGATGCTGTTTCGGGTCTTTTTTGTACTCCTGCAGGATTGGGTAGAACTGAGATTNCANANGCTGTCGCAAAACAACTAGANACGCTTTCGTATGTNACTAGCTTTCAACATGGGCANGNGAAATCATTTGAGTTAGCAAGGCGTATAGCCAGCCTTACTCCTGGCGATTTAGATCATGTTTTTTTCAGCAATTCTGGGTCAGANGCAGTAGAAACAGCTTTAAAAATTGCACTTGCTTATCATGCTGCCAAGGGCGAATCCGGAAGAACACGACTGGTNGGGCGTGAAAGGGCGTACCACGGTGTCAACTTTGGNGGCCTATCTGTGGGNGGTATTGCNCGAAANAAGCATGGCTTNAGTTTNTCTCTGCCGGGGGTGCTTCATTTGCGCCACACTTGGCTTGATGAAAATCGCTTTACCCCAGGCCAGCCAAAATCAGGGGTGGAGCTAGCAGATGATTTGCAAAGNTTTTGTGATACTCACGGTTCAAATTCCATAGCGGCATGTATTGTTGAGCCAGTAGCGGGGTCGACTGGTTGCTTGCCTCCACCACTCGGATATCTTGAGCGGCTACGCGATATCTGCGACACAAATGGTGTTCTGCTCATTTTTGACGAAGTTATTTGTGGNTTTGGTCGCATGGGCACAAATTTTGGATCGGATCGTTTCAAGGTTTTGCCAGACATGATTACCATGGCNAAGGCACTTACGAANGGAGCAATTCCAATGGGGGCCGTNGCCGTGGCCGGCAAAATTTACGATACGGTNATTAGTGNGGCTCCTGATAAATCAATAGAACTGTTCCATGGTTANACGTATACAGCGCACCCCGTTGCGTGTGCTGCTGCGCTGGCATCTCTTGATATATATGAAAGTGANGGTCTTTTTGAAAGATCCGCTNCCCTNGAAAAGCCCTTCNTGGAGGAGTTATTTGCATTAGCAGATCTGCCCTTAGTTAAAGANATTAGAGGAATAGGGATGCTTGGGGCGGTTGACTTNNATTGNGATGAAACCGTGGGTAAGCGTGGTCATCGTGCTTTGAAGGCGTTCTTTGATGCNGGAGTTTTAGTAAAAATGACCGGTGATACTGTAATTTTAGCGCCGCCTTTCATTTCTAGCGAAGCAGATCTTGGCGTAATGTTTGGTAGGGTACGCAGCGTTCTTGAGACTCTNTAGAGTTTATNCAGACAAATTTAGTGNAACGAGCTCTCCAGGTTTTACTTGCGCCAAGTCAAAGACGTTGGTCGCTGCTTTTCCCCAAATATTACATGGACTAGCNAGACGTATTTCATTGCCGACTGAAATTGGTGTGGGTCCGAAGCCTATAGCAATCGCNTTTCCGGCAGGCCAATAGGCTATCTCTCCAGGTTCAACTATAGATTTTGAAGTTGGTTCNAGGGCGGTTTCAACTGGCGTTGAAAAATAGACCTCTTCTCCCCANGTCATAGCTGAAGACGTAAATGGGAGACATGCGAGAATTNATTTTGCCGTTTGGGTNNCAAAGGTTTCCACCTCAATAAAANTTGTGCTGAAAGATATCCGCAATCTCGTCATTTNGATTTGACGTTCTGAGNTTTAATNANAACGGTTTTTTCTTTTATGCGCTCTATTAAGCCATTCAGGCCATTCTTTTTTACAGTTGCATTATATTCAGACCGTTTTGTTGCCANTTCACTGATACTNCCTTTTAAAAAAATATCAATTATTTGCCAACCGCGCTCATTNTTGCGCAAAAGGTAATTTAATTTTATTACAGATCCATCTTGTTTGACTAATTCAGTTTTTACTAGTTTTGTGCCACGAGGCCCATCTTGTTTATTTTTGATCTCAATTTTTTCACCTGAATATCCATTGAAACGATCTGCATAGGTGGCTATCGTAAAATCAGTAAACGCTTCTATTAANTTTTGTTTNGGNTCTTTTGTTAATGCTTTCCANGGCTGCCCCACGGCATATTTTATCATGAAGGAGAAATCAAAAGCTTTTACGAGCACGGGTTTGAGTNTTTCATAACGCCCANTATAATTTAAGCTCTTTGCATTTTTCATCACGTGTAACAGCGTCGAGTTAAAGTCCTTAATGACTTGTATTGCCGAGGTTTTTATTTTGGTCTCTTTTGAAATGCACATGTTTGGAGTGATTAAGAAAAAACTCAAAACCGCTGGTGCCCACAACTTTGTAATTTGTTTCATTAAATATACCCCAATCCCAATCTTGTTATACTCATAATTGTATGCGGCGTATCGGATCAATTAAAAAAATAAGGACTAAGACTTGATTAAGGACATTTTGAGGCGACGTAGTGACGTTTTAGTGAGTGTTGCGANTTTTTGTGCAAAGCGNGCCCTTTTCGTAATNTTCATTTTGGGAATGTCATCAGCGGTAGTTTGTCATTATGTAATTCAGAATGCTNAAGTGAATTCTGATACGAGTGAAATGTTGTCACCATCNTTGGAATTTAGGCAGAANTTNAANGCTTTTAAAGCCGCCATGCCGGCCGTCGGCCCTTCCTTGGTTGTCGTNATAGAGGCGCCNAATCCNGANCAAGCAGAAGATGCAGCGCGACTTTTGTCCCAAAGGCTNAGAAATACCGAAGGTATAAAGGGACCGGTCAAATATCTCGCTGCCGATCCTTTCTTCGCAAATAATGGACTTTTNTATCTTAAGCGTNCGGAACTTGATGAGTTAGCGAATCGTCTATCCGATGCGCAACCNTTATTAGCNAGTNTAAGTGCAGACCCGAGNCTGCGGGGCTTGTTNGAAATNTTGAGCCTAGCTCTNCAAGAAGCATCCANAGGAGGGAGGCCCCCTGAAGGNCTAAATCTGATCTTAGATAGTATTGCNTCTGTTGCCGAAGCCAGAGCANAGGGGAAAGCAGACGAACTCTCGTGGCGGCGTCTTATATCGGGAGGACTGCAGGATGTTGGCGTTGCTAGGGAGTTCATTCGAGTTGGTATTGATCTTGACTTCTCGGGTCTTGGACCTGCGCGGAAATCNATGGATTTGGTGCGCAAAGTTGCCGAAGTAGCTGCCCTTACTCCNGAACATGGGGTTAGTGTGCGGATNACAGGTGGGGATGCAATGTCAACGGAGGAGCTTGCAAGTGTTTCTGAAGGAGCTGCAAAAGCGGGATGGATTTCACTAATTGTGGTCACGCTTCTACTGTTCCTNGCNCTAGGGTCATTGCGTCTTGTNATTGCAACNTTATTAACCTTGGTGACTGGCCTTGTGTTTACTGCTGGCTTCGCCATCGCGTTCNTNGGGTACTTGAACCTCATTTCAGTNGCATTTGCTGTTCTTTTTATTGGCCTTGGAGNGGATTTTGGAATTCATTTTGCCCTACGATTCCGAGAAGAAATCGTAGCAGGTAAGTCCCAGTCCGAGGCATTNACTACCGCAACGCAAGATTTAGGTGGNGCGCTCACACTCTGTGCCGTTGCNGCGGCAATTGGGTTCTTCTCGTTTTTGCCAACAAACTATAGTGGNTTATCTGAACTAGGTCTGATCTCGGGCGTCGGTATGTTTATCGCACTNGTTGCCAATTTTACTTTATTGCCAGCATTGTTGAGCTTGTTGCCATTTAAATCTCCNTTNCGNCCCTCAATAATACCAATNGTTATACCCAATTGGATTATTTATCGTTTCGGAGGTAAATTAGCTGTTGTCGCAGTTTTTGCCGGTGTTACCGCCGCAGCGTTCTTACCGCAGGCACGTTTTGATTTCAATCCACTTCATTTAAAAGACCCAACCACGGAGTCAGTTCGNACCGCAATCGACCTCATGGCCGATCCAGCGGTATCGCCTGAAACCATTTCAGTTCTGATTGATCGAAATGAGAATATCTCCAAAATTATAAAAAATTTAACCGACATACCTGAGGTGGACCGTGTTGTTTGGCTCGATNATTTCGTNCCGNCGCATCAAGGTGAAAAGGTNTCAGTTATCCAGAATATTGCNTTTACTATGTTTTCCGTATTTGATCCCGCNAGNAGAAAGGATCCCCCCGGTAAAGAGGANCTTAAACGAGCTACGGGGCAGTTTCGCCAGCATTTATTGGCAACTGCAAGCGCTCGTTATGCAGATCCNTNGNTCGCAGTTAGTGCCGAACGTTTAGCCAAAGCACTTATACCTTACATGAGTTCGTCCCGTGATCTAAAGCGTTCAGTNAATGACCTTCAAGATGGTTTNCTCGCNCGTCTNCANGGTCGTTTGGAGAGGTTAAAAAAGTCATTTAATGCCGCACCNTTCTCCGAAGCGGATATTCCAAGTGTTCTTAGAGGCAGATATGTCGCTCGCGATGGTCGCCTGCGACTCGAGATTTACCCGAANGATAATGTGACTGACAATTCAGNAATGGAGCGTTTCGTATATGCAGTCAGTACTCAGTTACCAACAGCTACAGATACGCCAGTAGTTTTGGTCAGATCTGGCAGTGTAGTGATGGGAGCTATAATACAAGCNACGGTNACGGCAATGTTTTTCATTTGTGCATTGTTNGNTTTTGTCNTGCGAAATTTTTGGGATNCGGTGCTGGTNTTGTTGCCATTAGCGNTGGCTGCACTTTGGACTGTAGCTGCCTCTGTGATCTTAGATTNGCCTTTCAACTATGCAAATGTCATCGTTGTTCCGTTATTNCTTGGTTTGGGCGTTGCCAGCGGAACGCATNTAGTCATGCGCTCGCGACTTGGATTGAACGAGCGCGAGATGTTAAAAACTAGCACGCCACGAGCCGTTGTATTTAGTGCCTTAACAACCATCGGTTCGTTTGGCAGCCTAGCAATTTCGGATCACCGCGGAACGGCAAGCATGGGCGAACTATTGATGGTTGCNATCGGCTTCACTCTAATTTCCACTCTGGTTATTCTACCCTCTTTGATGGGATGGTTGAACAGCCGAGGACTTCGGCCGACGAGATGGGTCCAAAAATGACTATATTTTTGACAGGCGCCACCGGATTTGTCGGATCAGCTGTTTTGCGCCAACTGNTGAAGAGGAGGCTGGATGTTAGAGTACTAGCAAGGCCAGGGGGAGATAGGCGTAATATTGAGGGTTTAGTCTGTGAANTTNTAGAAGGCGATTTAACAGATACATCAACGTACAAAGACAGNCTCGTGGGNTGTACAGCNGTATTTCATGTTGCTGCTGATTANAGGCTTTGGGCACCAGATAGAGCGGCGATGGATCGNGTTAATATAGATGCGACACGNGATCTTTTCCGGCTTGCGACCGATAANGGGGCTGNGCGAATCGTATATACAAGCAGNGTTGCGACCCTCGGTATNAATCGCGATAANACTCCGGCTGATGAGGAGACGCCCAGNACCTACGATCAAATGATTGGTACCTACAAAAGNTCAAAATANCTCGCTGAGGANGANGTNCGCCGATTGGTATTNNATGAAGGAATACCGGCTGTCATCGTNAATCCGTCAGCACCGATTGGACCCCGCGACCTTAAGCCTACCCCAACNGGCCGTATTATTGTCGATGCCGCTAATGGCAAAATACCTGCNTACGTAGATACTGGTCTCAATTTTGTGCATGTNGAGGATGTGGCCNAAGGGCACCTTAACGCTTTTGAGAAGGGTAAAGTTGGTGANCGCTATATTTTAGGCGGCCAAAATATGACNNTAGTTGATATGCTTACGATCATCTGTGATCAGGTAGGACGGAAACCTCCAACAATTAAGATTCCTCATCGGATTTTGCTTCCGGTTGCACACATTGCTGAGACAATCTCTGTATTGACCAGGAAAATGGGAACCGTTTGTAACGGTTGATAGTGTGAAAATGGCTGCAAAAAAAATGTATTTTTCCTCTCAAAAAGCAGAAACGGTTCTTGGTTACAAAACACGCCCCGCTGAAACTGCGGTCATTGATGCAGTTGAGTGGTATAGGGAAAATGGTTATTTAAAGAATTTTTGATATTTTGTCGGACAGGTATGTTTTTAGTAACATTCAATATTGCTGTATTTTAGATTAATTTTAGCATAGGTATAGTGGGCCAGCGTGTTTACTTGTTGCGGGGTCGCTGGTATGAATTATGAATGTATCTAATAGGTTTTGTATAACAAAGCCTGTAGTGATTTGATTGAGGACTATAGTCAATGCGTGTAATTTTATCAAAGCCTCGGGGATTTTGTGCTGGTGTAACACGAGCTATTGATATTGTTGAACTAGCACTGAAGAAATATGGTCCGCCAGTTTACGTACGCCACGAAATTGTTCACAATAAACGAGTCGTTGAAGATTTAAAGGCTAAAGGGGCCGTGTTTGTTGAAGAGCTTGACGAAGTTCCCGATGGCGCACACACAGTGTTTAGCGCCCACGGCGTTTCAAAGAAAGTAGCTGATGTTGCGGGAGCCCGAGATCTTCCTGTCATCGATGCTACGTGCCCTCTGGTCGCTAAGGTGCACAAGGAAGGGCAAAGATATTCTGCCAAAGATTATGATATAATTTTAATAGGGCATGAAGGTCATCCGGAAGTCATTGGAACAATGGGTCGCATTCCCGGTAAAGTCTATTTAGTTTCGACTGCCGAAGACGTGGGTAAGTTGGAAGTGCGAGACCCTGACAAATTAGCCTATGTTACTCAGACGACATTGAGTGTAGATGACACTAAAGATGTGATTGAGGCATTAAAGGTTCGGTTTCCGACGGTTGTTGGGCCTGATGTGAAGGATATTTGTTATGCGACACAGAATCGGCAAAGTGCTGTGCGGGAGCTCGCGGGGCAGGTGGACTTATTGCTTGTGGTTGGGGCGCAGAATAGCTCAAATTCAAAGAGATTGAGCGAAATAGGTAAAGAATTGAATGTGCCAAGCTACTTGATTGACGATGCTACTGGTTTAAATGAAAACTGGCTAGAGGATATTGAAACCCTCGGGATAACTGCAGGGGCATCTGCTCCTGAGAAACTTGTCCAGGATCTAATCAAACGGTTAGGGGAGCTTGTAGATATAGAGGTAGAAGAAGTTGATGGTATAAATGAAAATGTGCAGTTTAAGCTACCAAAAGAGCTTCGCGAAGCTGCAGCTTAATTGGCAGAAAAAATAAACATTCATCTTTCAAGAGTTACGATTAATTCGTGAACAAGTCGAATTTGATTTATAGAGGCTGGTATGTCCGTTCCGTTAATACAACAATACAAAGTTGCTACCTATCTGATCAAACAGCGTTTGTTTGGTCGAAAAAAATACCCCCTGGTATTAATGCTTGAACCGCTTTTTAGGTGTAACCTGGCCTGCCCAGGCTGCGGTAAGATCGACTACCCAAAACCAATCCTTAACCAAAGACTCTCATATCATGATTGCATGAAAGCTGTGGATGAGTGTGGGGCACCGATGGTGTCAATCCCCGGTGGCGAGCCACTTCTTCATAAAGAAATAAAAGAAATTGTGGAAGGCATAGTTTCCCGTAAAAAATTTGTGTATTTGTGCACGAACGCCTTGTTGCTCGAAAAGCGGCTGGATAAATTTACCCCAAGCCAATACTTGACCTTCTCCGTTCATCTTGATGGGCTGGAGGAACATCATGACCATGCGGTTAATCAAGACGGGACATTTCAGAGGGCTATTAACGCTATAAAAGAAGCCAAACGCAGAGGTTTTAGGGTTAACGTTAACTGTACCTTGTTTGACCAAATGACAGCAAATGAAGCGGCAGAATTTTTTGATTTTGCATCTGATGAACTGGGTGTTGATGCGATTACTGTATCACCCGGATATGAATATGAACGTGCACCAGATCAGCAACATTTCCTTTCTCGAAAGAAAACCAAAAATTTATTCCGAGATATTTTTCGGATTGGTAAAGAAAAAGGCCGTGCTTGGCCATTTAGTGCCTCGCCTCTGTTCCTCAACTTTTTGGCTGGAAATGAAGAATACCATTGTACGCCATGGGGTATGGCTACTCGCAATGTGTTTGGGTGGCAACGACCATGTTACCTTCTGGGAGAGGGGTACGCTAACTCCTTCAAAGAATTGATGGAAGAGACAGAGTGGGATAAATACGGCACTGGGAATTACGAGAAATGTGCTAACTGCATGGTGCATAGTGGTTATGAGGCGACCGCAGTCGATGATACCTTCTCTAACCCAATAAAGGCATTAATGGTCGCTGTACGCGGCATTAAAACTGACGGTGAAATGGCGCCTGAAATAGATCTCTCGAACCAACGAGCGGCCGATTATGTCCATGATGAATTGGTTAGCGATTTTATGACCAGGCTCGAAGAAGAAGACTCAAGGCACGGCGGCGACTTGAAAAAAACACGTGTAAGTGCACAGCTTGCACCAAACAGTAACGGCAAGGGTGGTTCAGGTACAGAGTCTAACGTTAGGGCTGCTTAAAGACGGCTTAGTCACTCTATTCTTTACATAGAGCATGGATTGACCTTACAGGCATATTTTTAAGGGCTCGTATTGCCACGTTGCTTGCGTAAGCTAACTTTGCAACTTTCGTTAAATATCTCGGGCTTTTAATAAGAGTTTTTAGAAGAGAAAATGGAGCAGCCTTTCCATTTTTGTCTATTCCTGAGAGCGCGATTTCTGGCACAGTATCTTCGGCACTGTCGGCAATTGATCTTAACACGAGAAACGGGATTCCACGTTTTTGAGCGTAAGCACCAATCACATGACTTTCCATATCGAGTGCGTGAGCTCCGGTCGTTTGAAATAATTGCGCTTTTTCATTGGGACTCTTGATAAGTTTATTAATCCCAAGCTGTCGCGTTTGCTTTCTAACGACGGGCCAATTGTCTGCAACCGAGCGAAGCCAGATGTCATCCGTTGGAAAAAAAGCACCATCAGCGGTAACAACAGCTTTAGGCAACAGCACAGAACCGGATCTGAGTTTTGGATCCATTCCGCCTGCAATACCAAAACTCACAATACCCGTAATGTTTTCATTTTCAAGATCATTGCATGCAACAGATACACTATCCGGACCCGGGCCACTACATTTTATCAAAGGCCTTGAATCCGCACCAACAATGCTACTCATGGAAGCAATACATATTGCCTCTAATTGCATTCCGGTGATGATTGCAATCTGGCTCAAATGCCGTAAGAGGGAAATTTAGTGTTTGAGTTACTGAGATTACGAAACCTACTTAGGGCCCATAGAGGGAAAAAAACACTGTAGCCGTGATAACGAAGATAAAATACCCTAGGGAAACCGACAGCGTTATAATATTCTTCTTCCCATTTGGCACCATCTCGCGGAGCCTGAAGCAAATACTCAACCCCGCTTTTAACAGCTTTGCAGTCGACTTCTCCAGCCGCCATTAAACCAAGAAGAGCCCACGATGTTTGGGATGGGGTGCTGGCTTTACAGGTATCTTTGTGATCATGCCAATAACTCGCACCATCTTCACCCCAACCACCATCGGGGCGCTGTCTGGATGTTAACCATTCAACTGCCTTTCTTATGTACGGAGCATTCATATCTTCGCCAGCTGCTTGAAGAGCACACAGGGCGGACCATGTTCCGTATACGTAGTTGGTACCCCAACGACCAAACCATGATCCATCATCTTCCTGTTCTAGTCTAAGATACTCAACCCCACGCCTTATTGTTTCATTTTTGGAATTATAGCCAAGCTGGATAAGCATGCCGATGCAACGTGCTGAGACATCAACAGTTGGGGGGTCAAGAAGTGCGCCGTGATCTGCAAATGGTATATGATTAAGCCAATAATGTGTATTATCTGCATCAAATGATCCCCAGCCACCATTTTTGCTTTGCATCCCAATAATCCACTCGGCTGCTCGCTCAAGGCATTCTTTATACTTTGGGTCTTTTGCTCGTTCTATAGACATTGCTGCGACAGAAGTGTCATCAACATCCGGGTAGTGACTATTCCAATATTGGAATGCCCAACCCCCTGGCCTCAAGTCAGGGCGAGTGTCTGCCCAGTCACCAATAACCTCAAGTTCTTGTCGCTCCTGGAGCCATGCTAATGATACGTGAGCGGCCTTTGTATTAATGCTATCTCCAGTTTCTAGAAGGGCTTGCGCAGATAATGCTGTATCCCATATTGGGGATAAACAAGGCTGGCAGTAGGCTATTTTATCCTTGATCACTAGTAAGTTATCAATTGCCTTTTTAGCAACCAAATACTGTTCACTATTTTTATCTATGCCTAAAGTGTGAAAAACCATCACAGTATTAGCCATGGCGGGAAAGATACCCCCTAAACCGTCCTCTCCATTGAGGCGTTCATTTATAAAATCGAGGGCCTTCTCTACTCCTTTTGCCCGAATATTACGCGGCATCAAGGGATCAATCAAACGCAGTATTTTATCCACCAAAAGAAACAACTTGCCGGCCAAAGTTCCGGTAGAATTAGAAAGATAGTTTTTTTCCTGTTCAGGCGGAATAAGAAAAAGCTCCCGAATATCGACACAAAGGGGATTATCTGCTCGGTGTTTGTTAGTCATTAAAATTAGGAGCGGTACTATGACCGTACGGGACCAATAGGAAATCTTTGAGAAGTGAAAGAAGAACCACTTTGGAAGGTGCATGATCTCTACCGGCATAACTGGAACTGCACGCCACGGCACTTGGCCAAATAATGCTAGCGTAATTCTTGTAAATACGTTGCATTTGGCTGCACCGCCTGCATTGATAATCGCTGCACGAGCCTTAACCATATGTGGCGCATCCATGTCTTCTCCTGCTAGCTTCAATGCGAAATATGCTTTCACACTAGCGCTAATATCAAAGTTACCATCGTGGTAAAGAGGCCAGCCACCATGATCAGCCTGACGCTCCCGCAGGTAAACCGCAATCTTTTTTTCAAGAATTGGGTCAACCTCATTGGTGAAATGATTTAGTAGGATATATTCCGCAGGAATTGTTGCGTCTGCCTCAAGTTCGAAAATCCAATGGCCATCATCGGCTTGCATTTGTCGGAGGCCTGTAGCCGCCTGTTCTATAACTGTGTTTAACCTATTATCAAAGTCTTTAGGAATAGGGTTGGATTTATTTTCTGCCGAAATTTTTTCCGAGTCCGACGTGTGGGCACCGACGGACAAATTGTCTGTAAAAGTATTCATGGGATCTATCGACAGACTTGTTACACGTACTAATTTAATCTNGCATTTTTGGATTGTGATTGAGAACTAATTAACATCCACGAATCCAATNTGATATCTATATAATNATTATCTTNTAACATCGAGAGCAAATTCTAGCAATTTTATAGAGTATCAGAAAATCAATTATTTAATATNGAATCTGCTGCCATATAACCAGACCGTATAGCCCCTTCTATCGTTGCGGGAATGCCTGTGTCAGTCCAATCGCCTGCCAATTTAAGGTTTAAGGTTTTGGTATTAGTTTTAGCACGCAATTTCAATGATTCTGGCGTCTGTGCAAATGTAGCCCTTTTTTCTTTTACAACACGCGCTTGCTTCGGTGTATTGGCATCTAACCCTAATGCACTCACAACGTCGCTCCATGTTAGGTCAATGATCTCTTCAGCCGATCTGCTGACGTGTTTATCGGCGGCACTAATTGTAATTGAGACAATATCTCCTCGTAAAAATAGCCATTCAGCAGTACCCCCTATTATACCAATAAAATTTACAGGTAAATCAGAAGGTTGATGAGATTTTAATTTGAAGTGCACGTTAACGATGGGATTATGCAACGCTGGAGACTCGACCTCCCTAAGAAGGGAGCCTGTTATAGATGCGGGTAGGGCTAAGATGACTGCGTCATCTTTGGATATACCAACTTTTTGGTCAGCAAACACCAAATTTTTCATATGCTTCATATCCGCACTTCTTTCAACTCCCTTGAGACGAGACCCAAATTTAATTTTTGCCTTATGCTTGGTGAGTAATTTTATCGCAGGGTCAACAAAGCTGTCTGAAAGGCCTTTTCTAGCGATCAATGGTCTCGATGCATATCCACCTCGTCCAAATGTTTCAGCAAAAACTGGCCATAAAAGCGATGCTGCTGCTTGATCGGCCGCAGTATTCAAGACTGAAACTGCGAGAGGTTCCCAGTATCTCTCGAAGAGTCGACCATTTGGAGACAATATCTCTGTGAGTGTTTTATTCGGCGATGCAAAAAATAATTTTAGGGCTGACAAGTAATCAAACCATGAGCTGCGGGGTACCCTTCGGTCTGCGCAAAATATCCACCAAGGAATGCGGCCTATATTTGGGCGTACACTCCAACGTTTGCCATCGCGGACATCGATGAACTTAAAGATAGGCTCTTTTGTTCCAATCAATGTATGTTCAGATCCAATTGTTTTAAGAAACTTAAATACCGCTGTGTTGCCGCTCAATAGCAGGTGGTTTCCGTTATCGATAACACAGTCCAGTGCAGAATCGTGAAATGAACGGCAACGCCCTCCCGCATGATTAGCGGCCTCGTAAAGCGTTACTAAGTGTCCAGCTTCGCTGAGCTTCACAGCTGCGGCTAGGCCTGCCATTCCTGCCCCTACTATGTGCGTTTTAGGCATTGTGGTTAAAACACTCCATATCTTAATACGATCCATATCTTTTGAAACTTGGATAATACGACTGGTTCCGTGGTTTTTCTCCAGCCGCGTACCCGTAGTTTCTTTAAAATTGCCGAATAGCCATGCATCATCACTACTGCCGGTCGCATGGTTTTTCTTGAACAAAGTGCCATGGCTAATATTGCATCAGAAAAGCTATTTTCCGCGATATCAGCTAAATCTTTACATATAAGGTCTATGGCTGGGTGCGACAGCACCAATTTAGGATTTTCACTGCATACACCATGCTTTTTGAGTAGCTCAAGTGGCAAATAAAGCCGACCNCGGCCTGCATCTTCATGAAGATCTCGAAGAATATTTGTGAGTTGCAACGCTAAACCGAGAGACCGTGCAACATCATCGCGCGCAGGATTTTTTTCGCCAAAAACTCTTACGGATAAAAGGCCAACGGCACCTGCTACTCTTGCACAATAGAGTTTNAGGTTTTCCATTGTTGGCGCGCAAAAGTCGTCTTGTGCATCCATCTCCATTCCATCAATGAGGGCAACAAAATCTTCTTTTCGCAACTGGTATTCTTTGATTGGGATCAGTAGAGCTTTCGCAGTCGGTTTCGTGGGCTTGCCATGATATAGGGATTCTAGCTCTTCTCTCCAAGCATTGAGCTGATTTTTCTTTTCTAAATATGGCAGCGGGTCATCTGCGATGTCATCAATCTCACGACAAAATGAGTAAATTGCAAACATAGCGTCACGTCTGTCCTTAGGTAGAACCTTCATTCCGCTGACAAATGACGAGCCGGAGGCTTCTACCACTTTGTAAACGTGAGCCCAAGCTTCGCTTAATCCGTCAGAATGTTTGCAATTTTCCACTGCGTGCTCTATTACCCGTCAGTAAAAGAAGACCTATGCGCGTTTAGACTGTTCTGTCAAAACCTCTTCGCCTAATGCAGCTAGAGCTGTTGCCTCAATATGTTTTGCATTAAGTTGAGCTTCCTCATACATATCATAAGGGTTGGCTTGATCCTGAAATTTATCCGGTAATGTCATTGGACGGATTTTAAGGCTAGGCCGAATAAGATCGTTACGAATGAGATGATCTAAAACCCGAGATGCAAAACCGCCGATTGAACCCTCTTCTATGGTAATTAACACTTCGTGTTCCCGCGCCAACCTTTCTACGAGTTCGGTGTCCAAAGGCTTCGCGAACCGCGCATCCGCAATGGTCGTGGATAATCCNTTTGCCTCTAAATTATCCGCCGCCTTCTGAACTTCAACCATACGGCCACCATAAGATAGAATCGCCAGTTTAGAGCCTTCCCGCACTATGCGTCCTTTCCCAATTTCGAGAACTTCNCCAATTTCTGGCATTTCCACACCAACAGACTCCCCGCGTGGNAAACGGAATGCGCAGGGACCCTCATCATATGCAACTGCTGTCGCAATCATATGGCAAAGCTCAGCTTCGTCAGCGCATGCCATGAGAACAAAGTTAGGTAAACAGCCTAGATATGCAATATCGAACGATCCTGCATGGGTTTGCCCATCGGAGCCCACTAGTCCCGCNCGGTCTATNGCAAACCGAACTGGTAATTTTTGAATTGCAACATCGTGTACGACTTGATCAAAAGCACGCTGCAGAAATGTAGAGTAAATTGCGGCAAATGGCTTATAACCTTCAGCTGCCAGTCCTGCAGCAAAGGTAACCGCGTGTTGCTCAGCAATACCTACATCGAACATACGTTCTGGATGCACTTTCTCAAAAAGATCCATGCCGGTACCATCAGGCATGGCTCCTGTAAGCCCGACAATCTTATCATCAATACTGGCGTGTTTTATTAGGCTTTCCGCAAAAACTTTTGTGTAAGCTGGTGCATTTGATGTTCCTTTATTTTGCTCCCCACTCGACACATCAAAGCTTGCAACCCCATGATAGCGATGGGTGCTATTTTCGGCGGGTTCGTAACCTTTGCCTTTCACCGTAACTGCATGAAGCAACACTGGCCCTGGCAATTCGGATTCTTTTAAATTTTTAAGAACCGGTATTAGATGGGACAGGTTATGACCATCTATCGGGCCGACATAATAAAAACCTAACTCCTCAAACAGTGTGCCGCCTGTAAACATTCCACGGGCGTATTCCTCGGCACGTTTAGCAGCCATTTCTATTGGGTGAGGCAACTTTTCTGCAATTTCATGGCCTAGTTCACGTAACCTTCGATATTGTTTTGATGATAGGAGCCGTGTGAGATAACTGTTTAGAGCACCTACCGGTGGCGCTATGGACATTTCATTATCATTTAGAATTACGATCATACGATTACCATTGGCGCCAGCGTTATTCATCGCTTCGTATGCCATGCCGGCAGTCATGGAACCGTCTCCAATTACCGCTACAACGTCGTTATCTTTCCCGGAAAAATCCCGTCCTTGAGCAAAACCTAAACCGGCAGAGATGGATGTTGAAGAGTGCGCCGCACCAAAGGGATCATATTCGCTTTCTGACCGTTTAGTAAAACCGGAAAGCCCATCCTTTTGGCGGATCGTGCGAATGCGATCGCGACGGCCAGTCAATATTTTATGTGGGTAGCATTGATGACCAACATCCCAAATTAGAATATCGTCCGGGGTATTAAAGACATAGTGTATGGCTGTGGTAAGCTCCACGACACCAAGACTAGCCCCAAGGTGACCACCGGTTTGTGAGACTGCATCGACAAGTTCCGCACGAAGCTCATCAGCAATTTGACGTAAATCCTCTACTTTAAATTTACGTAAATCGGCAGGAAATTTAATTTGATCGAGTAATGGAGTTTCAATACCCACGGCTAATGCTCCCGCTTTTAGCATTTTTGTCAGCAAGGCTGACGTTCAATTGTTAGTGTCTTTTGGTATATCGATAACCAAAACAGTTACATTGCGATCACTCGAAAGTCATCTCTTTTTTAGATCCTAGCAGATATTCACCGAAAATTACCAGCAGAGATCATTTCTAATGGTGGCCTCAAAATATAGTATTTTTTTACTGTTAAAGGTTGGATGTAAGGGAGTGCAATGTATTCTCACGGAAAGCCTGTTTTCGAAAATTATGGTCAACGATTTCTTAGCCCGGCAAAGAAACCAGAAAGGCAGCAGCTAAAAAATTGTATTTTATTTAACTCAACTCGGCATGCGATAGGATCATTTGCGCGCAATTTTTCGGATAACTTGCATGCAATTTTAATAATAGTCGCCGATTCCATGGCTAATCGTTTACTTTTCAACTTATTTGGTAAAGTTTTTGCTTTAATTAGAAGAGCATCGGTAGCATCGAGGCATTTATCCAACACAATACGTAAGTTCGCAGATGTATATTTATTGTTAAGGGCATCTGGTGTTACTTTTTCTTGTGTTAGCCATTCTGTGGGAAGGTAAACACGATCCATAGTTTTGTAATCATCTGAACAATCCTGAAGATGGTTGATAACCTGTAGTGCATTACAAAGAGCGTCGCTAGCAGGGTACCCGGACGGTTCTTCTCCGTGGATGTCAAGCAGATACCGTCCAACGGGTGCTGCTGAATGATTGCAATAATCGATCAATTCACTCCAGTCTTCGTAGCGATGCTTTGTTGCGTCTTGCTTGAAGGCAATAATTAGATCGCAACAATGTTGATCAGTAATCCCACATTCAATAAGGCTTTTGCGAATTGCATGCCCCTTTTGAAAAGCTGGGTCATCGTTTTTCCCACGGACAGCATCCTCAAAGCCCTCTAGCCTTTGGACTTTTTCGCTAGGCGTCAGTAGTGGGTTATCCGCAACATCATCAATCGCGCGAGCATATGCGTAGAATATTGCAACATGTGGACGCAGTGAGGCCGGAAGAAATATAGATCCGACCGGAAAGTTTTCATCATTCGGTCCTTTACCTGACGGTGTTTCGGCTGTTGTCAAAGATGTATTTGTCATGGCACTTTTACTTAACATAAATTGTAATATGAGTATGATATCAGCATAATCAGAGCAAGACGTCAGTTTTAAAAAATGGATAGGGCAGACACGATGTCCCCAAATACAGGATTAGCGCCCCGGCGCACAAGCGCAGGAGTGAAGATAGGTAATGTGATGGTTGGTGGTGATGCACCCGTCGTGGTGCAGTCGATGACCAATACGGACACTGCAGATGCGGACGGCACAGCTCAGCAGGTAGCTGATTTGCATCGGGCCGGATCTGAGGTTGTAAGAATAACCGTAGATCGCGAGGATGCCGCAAAAGCGGTCCCTTACATTCGGGAGAAGCTCGATAATTGGGGTTTTGATGTCCCGCTTGTAGGAGATTTTCACTACATTGGGCATCAATTACTGACTAAATATCCGGATTGTGCAGAAGCCTTGGCAAAGTACCGTATTAACCCGGGCAATGTTGGCCGTCGTGCTAAAAAGGACAGTCAGTTTTCGACTATGATCGACGTGGCTTTGAAGTATGACCGTCCGGTTAGAATTGGAGTTAATCTGGGTAGCCTGGACGAAGAACTTCTTGTCAAGTTAATGGATGAGAACTCCAAGGCAGAACAACCCAAAGACGCTGCAGTTGTTACGCATGAGGCATTAGTCGAGTCCGCTTTGTCAAATGCGAAGCGAGCAGAAGAACTAGGTATGTCAAAGAACAAAATCATCCTTTCATGCAAGGTTAGTGAAGTTCAGGGAATGGTGGCTGCATATCAGAGCTTAGCGGCTCAATCTGACTACGCTCTTCACTTAGGGCTTACAGAGGCCGGGATGGGTTCCAAGGGGATCGTCAGCTCAACCGCAGCTTTGGCGGTGCTGCTCCAGCAAGGAATTGGTGATACCATACGTATTTCCCTTACACCTGAGCCGGGTGGTGATAGAACCGAAGAGGTAATAGTGGCACAAGAAGTGCTGCAAACGATGGGGTTAAGGTCTTTCATGCCATTGGTTACAGCATGCCCGGGTTGTGGTCGAACTACGAGTACGGTATTTCAGACTTTAGCTGGTAAAATTCAGGCATATATCAGAGAAAGAATGCCTGATTGGCGAAATGTATATCCGGGAGTTGAGGAGTTAAACCTAGCTGTAATGGGCTGTATCGTTAATGGTCCCGGTGAAAGCAAAATGGCTGATATCGGCATAAGCTTGCCTGGCACTGGCGAACAGCCGGCAGCACCCGTTTTTATTGATGGTAAAAAGGCAATGACTTTACGTGGTCCTAACATTGCTGAAGAGTTCCAAGATTTGGTAGAAGAGTATATCAAAAATCGTTTCGGGAGCAAAAGACATGACGATGTTGGGGTAGCAAGTCGTCCAGCGGCGGAATAGGTATTTTATTCTACTAGGCTGATATTATTCTCTACTGTTATCTTTCCATCATTTAGTATTGCACACCTAACACCACCTTTGTCCCATAGGGCGTTCTTTAACCCTGGCTTCCTGAGCTTGCCCTCGAGGTAGCCGCACGGCTGACAGAGCCTATGCACTTTAAGTTCTACTGTGCCAATTGAGATAATCTTTCCGACAAGGGAATTTAGGCGTATTCCTTGAGAAATAACATTTCTGCGACATTGCTCCGCTAAGCAGCTGATGTCTGGAAAATGTTTGAGCGCCTCTAATTCTTCAATTTCGATAATAGTTAATTGCCTTCCCGGCTCAGATTTTTTTGAATACGTGCCCGTTCCTAGTGCATAACGGTCTCCCTCTATTCCTTCATCAGCGAGGCAGGATAAATGATCTGCTGAGATCATTTTGTCCCCTCCATAAGGAGCCGTGAAGAGGGAGACAACTTTGCCGTTGATCATTGCAAAAGGTATCCTTTCTATTAATCACTAGGATTTAGCGCTTTTCAGTAAATCGCGAAGTGGAATGTCATCATCTTCTAGGTCAGACTCTGAAAACGGCAGTTGTGCGCTAATCATTCTACGTGCCACTCGCATATCCCGTGGACGGTTGATCGACAATGCAGACCGGATCAGACCGCCCTCGACCTGGAATCCTATGCAATCCCGTCTGTTGATGTCCCCCCGAATTGTGAGATTATTCCATTTTTCTGTAAACCCAGCAACCTGCAGGTTTACATCAAACTGATCTGTCCACATCCATGGTACTTTATCATAAGCCTTGAGGTCACTGCACATGGTACGCGCTGCTGCCAATGCCTGATCCTGGGCGTTGAGCCATGCCTCAAGTCTAATGTGACGCTTAAGCATTGGATTAAAATGGTTTGTATTGTCTCCGGCTGCAAAAATATATGGATTTGAAGTGCGCGCGTACTCGTCCACCACGACCCCATTATCTATCTTTAACTTGGCGCTTTCAGCTAAATTAGTTTCCGGTAATATACCAATTCCAACTATTACAGCATCAGCCTTTATTGTTTCTCCGGAAATTGTAGTGATTCCATGTACTTTATTTTTGCCAAGAAACTCCTGAACACTTTGGTTCAATCTCACTGAGATTTGATTGTCCGCATG
>PBCW01000011.1 GCA_002718015.1 Rhodospirillaceae bacterium | reverse complement strand
CAACAATATTGATTTAACAATAGTCTGCGAGGCACCTAAGATAGGACCACACCGAAAAGCTATGCAATCACGATTAGGAAAGATTCTAAGCTTGCCACCTGAACTTATAAGCATAAAGGGAACAACCTCGGAAAGGCTTGGGTTCACAGGGAGGCGTGAAGGCATCGCGGCACAGGCCGCGGCAACAATCTGGATAAAGTAAAATCTAAGGAAAGTGCGCCAGACTGTTGTTTTTATTTAATTATAAATCATTCTCAACTCTGGGTGGTTTGGGTTATCAAACACCCGCACCCGGAACGATCGCCTCACTTATTGGCGTAGGAACCGCATGGCCAATACATGTTTACGGTCCGCCATATTCTTTAGCAGCGGCGGCATTGATCGCCTTTTGCATTGGATGCTGGTCAGCAGACAAGTATCAGAAATCAACAAAGCGGTCCGATGCCCCNGAAATTGTNATAGACGAATTGTCAGGNCAGTGGTTTTCCTTAGCCTTTTTACCTCCCGATTTNCTTTACTTCGGGGTCGGTTTTTTGTTGTTTAGGTTGTATGATATTANAAAACCTTGGCCAATNAATTTCGTCGATAGATNTGTTAAGNGCGGCTTCGGAGTNATGGCGGACGATATTTTAGCCGCATTATATGTATATCTGACTTTTGGCATCTTTTTAATNTGGTNAAAGTATGAGTTTCAATGAATTTTGATNAGGAAATATTGCTGCAAGGGTCTCAGTTTCTTCAAACCTGCAGATTAAAAAAACTTAAGCTAGNAACTGCCGAGTCNTGCACTGGAGGCCTCATCGCTTCGCTAATNACGGCCNTTGTGGGGTCNTCTGATGTTTTTGANAGAGGNTTCGTCACTTATTCAAACGATGCCAAAGTTGATTGCCTTGGAGTNCCGATTTCTTTGATNAATNAATTTGGAGCAGTGAGTGCGCAAGTTGCCAAAGTAATGGCTGAAGGTGCACTCGCCAACTCCANTGCACNTTTATCNCTATCAGTTACTGGGATCGCCGGCCCGGGCGGAGGNNCCGAACANAAACCGGTGGGTTTAGTGTTTATAGGGAGCNCTCTCATCCGGTCCGATACCATTGTTGAGAAGAATATCTTTTCAGGGGANCGCGACGCTGTCCGCNATAAAACTGTAGCTCAAGCAATTACTATATTGGATCGCCANGCTCGAACTTACTAACCAGTTCGTTTAGATCNACCAAGGGATGCCCGGGATGGCTGACATAACGNACAACCAAATCGTCCCAATTCGAGAATAAATCAATGAACTCCTTTGGGTGCTGCATTGAATTCCATTTTTCTGNGCGCAATCTGCTTAATGCATCAATNTCATCTAGGGTTGTAGTATCATCTANGATATTTGCTATNTATGATACATGGTTCCGGTGNAGAGCAAAGGCTGCNAGCATAACACCCGCTNTTTCNGCAGCCCGTGCCACATTCTCAACANTCAGATTAATTTTATCNAACAGAAGATTTCGATCTTTCGACCGCACTANAAGGCATATTCTCNNNCCTTCCGCNTCGCCGTATGCGCCTTCGCCNCATCGACGAACGAAAAANACTANCTGATCTGCCGCGTTTAACGAATTAGGNCCCAATATCTTGAGAATTTTTTGNCTTGCTAAAAGCGTCTCATAAATTTTAGGGCGATAAAGAACATTAAGTGTAACGGTTTCNGTGCAANAATCGCCTGCTATNGCAATTCCTGCATCANTGAGAGCCCCTTCAATCGCTCCCAAAGTNCTAGCCCGAGGGTCCCCAATNCCACGTTCAATGTTNTTCATAGTCGCGAGTGATATCCCAGAGGCCTTAGCAAGATCTAGCTGCTTTGCACCAACCAGCGCTCTNGCTGCTCTAATTTGGCCAGCTTTTATCAAAGCGACTGCCGCAGCATTATCATTNTCACTAACAAAAAGCCCTACTTTCTTAATACTACCTACGATACCTAAAATAATAGGTCCAAAANTGGTTTAGCACAACTNATTTTCTATATTNGGTGTNTGCTATTCCACNCACCACAANAAGTAGCANTNAGAGTGCNATTANTTACGGNCCGGNNTTAATAAANCTACATTTGTAGTTTTTCTTTTTAATNANTTTAAANAGTGANTTACNGTNTNTTTTTAAGTCAGGCCTTACNGTAATGTATGCTATCNGCCCTTTGTTCAAAAGCAGCCACCATACGGGCTACNGCCTGTTCAAAAAAAANCCCGATCACTCCCTGTAGCAAACGAGAACGAAACTCAAATTCAATTGAAAAATCTACAACACACCCCCCGTCCTGCGCCTCTGAGAATTGCCAGGTATTTAAGAGCGCGCTAAACGGTCCATCAACGGCACATACCTCTATTNTCAGCNCTTCCTCAACGAATTTTATCTCACTTGTATANGTCTCACGAATACCTTTATANCCAACNGCCATTTCGGCTATCATCCTNGCNTCNGTTTTGTCGAGAACACGTACCGNNNTGCACCATGGAAGAAATTCNGGATACATCTCTACATCCAGNACAATTTTAAAAACAGAATTTGGAGAGTGTGCTAGGTAGCGACGTTCGGAATGACGATACATTGAAGATTTTCAANCTTNGGCGCGTTTNAGAGTGTCAAGGCGAGCNGCNCGNAATCGCCTGAAGTCGTCATCGGCNTGATATGAAGAACGAGTNAGAGGCGAAGATGAGACAAGCAAAAATCCTTTTGCTCGAGCCTTCTTTGCATACCCTTCGAACTCTTTTGGTGTAACAAACCTGTCGACTGCCGCATGTTTCACTGTAGGTTGAAGGTATTGTCCGATTGTCATGAAATCTACATCGGCNGCNCGCAAATCATCCATCAACTGCGATACTTCACCNTTACTTTCACCAAGCCCNACCATAANACCAGACTTTGTGAANATNGNNGGNTCTAACTCNTTTACTCGNGCTAACAAAGTNAGGCTTGTAAAATAACGNGCGCCCGGTCGAATGCTTGGATAGAGGCGCGCAACCGTCTCAATATTATGNTTAAATACATCTGGCGCTGCCTCTACCACAATCTCAACCGCGCCAGCTTTTTTCATAAAATCAGGGGTGAGTACNTCAATAGTNGTNTTCGGAGCCATCTCNCTAATAGCATGGATNACTGCCGCAATGTGCTGCGCCCCACCATCAGGCANGTCGTCNCGATCCACCGAAGTTATAACTACGTGCTCAAGACCAAGTTTTGAAACAGCAGCACCAGTTCTTGCCGGCTCAAACGGNTCNAGCAATCCAGGTTTTCCCGTCGAAACATTACAAAAAGCACAAGCACGCGTACAAATATCTCCCATAATCATAAAGGTCGCATGCTTNTTAGCCCAACACTCACCAATATTTGGGCAAGCAGCTTCCTCACAAACAGTGCTGAGGCCGTGCTCNGAGACTATTGCCNTGGTTTCAAGATATCCATCAGAAACAGGAGCTTTGACGCGNATCCAAGGAGGCTTCCGCTTGNCTGGATTATCTGGGCGNCGCTGTTTTTCAGGGTGTCGGGTGCGTTTCTTTTGCATCATNNCCTANCTAGATATGGATGGCNTGGTCGTAAGCATCAAGTACCGACTCGTGCATCATCTCTGAAAGGGTCGGATGCGGGAAAATAGTACTCATAAGTTCTTTCTCCGTGNTTTCAAGAGTTTTTGCTAGCCCATATCCGTGAATTAATTCNGTCACTTCGGCACCAANCATGTGCGCACCAAGTAGTTCGCCTGTNTCNTTGTCAAAGATTGTTTTGATAAGTCCCTCNTCCTCACCGAGGGCAATAGCTTTACCATTCCCCATAAATGGAAAACGACCAACTGAAATTNGGTGGCCCTCANTCTTTGCAGCCTCNTCGGTGAGACCGACCGATGCTATTTGCGGCATACAATAGGTACAACTAGGTATATTTTTTATCTCNAGNGGATGGACATCCTTTTGCTTCATTATTTTATCAACNCAAATAATAGCCTCATGGCTTGCCTTGTGAGCGAGCCACGGGGCACCAACAACGTCTCCGATTGCATGGATACCAATTTCATCAGTCNGAAGCCATTNGTCNACCANGATATGNCCATTTTCAGTTTTNACCTTTGTTTNCTCCAANCCAAGNTTCTCAGTATTNCCAACAATGCCAANCGCCATCACTATTCTGTCCACCGTTANTCTTNGGGGNTTGTCTNCGCTTTCTATTTGTGCCGTTACCGTTTTGGCCCCCTTCTTTAAATCACTNACTTTCGCGNCTGTGATGAATGTGATTCCTTGTTTTTCAAACTCCTTTTGAGCAANTGCAGANATTTCANAATCTTCCGTGGGTAATATNCGGTCCAACATCTCGACAACCGTTACTTCAGCNCCCAGGTTACGAAAGAAACTNGCAAATTCNATGCCNATGGCGCCGGACCCGATAACGAGCAGNGATTTTGGTACTACTTCGGGTACCATTGCATCCTTGTAGGACCAAATAAGTTTGCCATCCGTTTCCATGTGAGGCAGTTCACGCGCCCGCGCCCCAGTAGCCAATATTACGTGTTTAGCAACCAAATCTAACTGAGGTTTACCATTTTTTTCAACTGTGATTTCATGAGACCCGGCTTGCCCTCCACTCAGCTTTCCATGACCGTCAACTACGTCAACATTATTCTTCTTGAGCAGATGCTGCACGCCCGTCGAGAGTTTTTTTGCTACATTTCTACTTCGCTGAACGACTTTGGAAATGTCGAAACTCGCTCCAGAAACCGTTAATCCGTAGTCTTCAGCCTTTTGCAAATAGCTATAAATTTCCGCACTCCTAAGCAAGGCTTTCGTCGGAATACAACCCCAGTTGAGGCAGATTCCCCCCAGATGATTAGCTTCCACCACAGCTGTTTTCATTTTTAATTGGGCCGCACGAATGGCTGCAACATACCCCCCAGGGCCACCCCCAATTACAACCAGATCATATTGTTTTATTTCCATCTTAGAGATGCCACCTATAATAACATTGTCATTGGATCTTCAATTAATCCACTCAAACATTTCATATATTCCGCCGCTACTGCGCCGTCCACTGCACGATGATCCGCAGAAAGCGTTAAATTCATTACGGTTGCAACTGCCAGCGCACCATTGTGAACTACCGGAGACTGTTGCCCTGCCCCAACGGCAAGGATACAGGCTTGTGGAGGATTAATAACTGCATCAAAACTTTTTACACCATACATCCCAAGGTTAGATATGCTGAATGTCCCGCCAGTATACTCCTCGGGTGACAGTTTCCCGTCACGCGCTCGTTCTGCAAGTTCACGCATCTCTTTTGAAATTTGCTCCAAACCTTTTCCATCTGCATTGAAGATTATTGGAGTAATCAAACCTCCCTCCACAGATACAGCTATTGATATATCCGCAGATTTAAACACTTTAATGCCAGCCTCGGTCCAACAAGCGTTCGCATTAGGAACCTTCTTCAAGGCAACACCAGCTGCTTTAATAATGATGTCATTAATTGAGAGCTTGAAGGCACCATCAGCTTTTTTGTTCAGTTCCGCACGAAATTCCAGAAGTTTGTCAATTTCGCAATCCACTCTCAAATAAAAGTGCGGTACAGTTTGTTTTGATTCTGTTAGGCGTGCTGCAATAGTCTTGCGCATAGTCGAGTGTTCTATTAATTCATATTCTTGATTATTTGTGTCGCTGGTCGGACTTGCAGCAACAACCGCAGGCAATCCGCCCGATATGACTGTCTCAATATCGCGTTTTACAATTCGCCCATTGGGACCGGACCCGCTAATTTTATCCAGTCCAATTCCGGCCTGCGAGGCCATTCTTTTTGCTAGGGGACTGGCTAGTATCCGTTCTTTATTCACAGTATCTATACCCTCTGCAAACCCTAAACTCCCCAACGATGTCTGGTCAGCCTTAACCGGAAGCGCTTCGGGCCTACTTTGCAAAACTGATATTTCTACATTATTTTCAGGAGAAGTATCTTCTACGGGCTCAAGATCATCCGTATCATCAACCGCATCATTTTCAGAAGAGGTTTCCTTTGGAAGCTCGATATCATCGGCGGTTTCACCGTCTTCCAAAAGAATAGCTATGACAGAATTAACCGCAACATTCTCGCTTCCTTCTTGCACCAATAATTTTGCAACTTTGCCCTCCTCTACGGCCTCAACTTCCATTGTCGCTTTATCTGTCTCAATCTCTGCAAGCACGTCACCTGAGACGACATTATCGCCTATGCTTACGTTCCATTTAGCCAGTTTACCGTCGGTCATGGTTGGCGACAGCGCTGGCATTAGAATTTTCACCGGCATGAAATAACGTCCTTTTTTGCTAACGGTAACATACTGCCTTTGCGGCCTCTGCAATGCTATTTGCCTGAGGTAATGCCAGGGTCTCAAGATTAGCGGCATAGGGTAATGGAGCGTCAGCACCCGTGACTCGCGCGACCGGAGCATCTAACCAGTCAAAAGCTTGGTCGGTGATGCGTGCACAGATTTCTGCACCGACACCTGACTGAGGAAAGCCTTCTTCACAGGTTACCAAACGGTTGGTTTTTTTAACTGAACTAACGATGGTTGCATCATCCAAAGGACGCAACGTTCTGAGATCAATGACTTCAGCGCTTATGCCCTCCTCAGCCAATTTTTCTGCCGCCTCTAGTGCCCTACCCACCATTATGGAAAACGCTACTAAGGTAACATCCTGACCAACACGGACGACTTTCGCACTGCCAATCGGAACAGTCCAATCGTCAGTATCCGGGACCTCAAAACTATGTCCATATAGTATCTCATTTTCCAAGAAAATTATTGGATTTGGATCACGTATAGCGCTTTTTAAAAGCCCTTTAGCATCCGAAGCAGACCACGGTGCAATTACTTTCAAACCGGGGATAGCAGAATACCAAGCTGCGTAACATTGCGAGTGTTGGGCTCCGACTCTTGCCGCTGCTCCATTTGGCCCCCGAAACACAATAGGACAACCCATCTGTCCGCCCGACATATAAAGTGTTTTAGCAGCAGAGTTGACGATCTGGTCCATCGCCTGCATTGCAAAATTGAAAGTCATAAACTCAACAATCGGCCTTAACCCCATAAACGCTGCTCCAACACCTAAGCCTGCAAACCCGTGCTCCGTAATGGGAGTGTCGATAATACGCTTGTCATTAAACTCATCCAATAAGCCCTGGCTCACTTTATACGCACCCTGATATTCGGCCACCTCCTCGCCCATTAACAAAACATTTTCGTCTCTGCGCATCTCCTCAGCCATGGCATCCCTTAATGCCTCTCGTACTGTTTGAGTAGACGTTTTACCGTCCCATTCCAGCTCCGCGCTTTTGGCGTTAGAACCAGACGAATTTATCGCGGTTTGCTCGGGAATTTTCGTTTTAACGGTTAATTCATCGGGCACCGCAGGCACCCGAGTAACATCATTATTTGGCACTTCATCGTCCCCATCTTCAAACATGACCGCTATAGGTGTTTTTACAGCAACCTCTTCTGCCCCTTCTGGCACCAATATCTTTCCAAGGGTGCCCTCATCTACGGCTTCAATTTCCATTGTTGCTTTATCAGTCTCTATTTCTGCTAACACTTCCCCGGGGAGTACGCTATCGCCCTCAGACTTGAGCCAACGTGCCAACTTGCCAGCCGTCATTGTAGGGGATAGCGCAGGCATCAGAACTTCAGTCGGCATCTACAGGTTTCCTCTTTGATTTTTCCTATTTGTAGGAATCAATATTTCAACTCTCCACCAAAATATCTTTGTAGAGATCGGATGGCTCAGGCTCGGGACTATTTTGTGCATATTCAGCAGCATCCAAGACTACATGTTTTATGTCGGTATCTATTTTTTTCAGCGAGGCCTCATCGGCAATTTTTTCTTTCAACAAGTGACCCTTCATACGTTCTATGGGATCTCGCTCCTCACGAACCTTTGAAACCTCATCTCTACTTCTATACCGCGCGGGATCAGACATTGAATGGCCTCTATATCGGTATGTCATCATCTCAAGAATATAAGGCCCCTTCCCAGCTCGGCAGTGTGAAACTGCTTTTTTCCCCGCTTTTAAAACCGTTGACACTGCCATGCCGTCAACCTGCTCACCCGGAATACCATACGGCTCACCTCTAACAAACAGGTCCTTACTAGCAGATGACCTCTGCACACTCGTGCCCATACCATATTGATTGTTTTCAATAATATATACCACCGGCAATTTCCAAAGTGCTGCCATATTGAAGGCTTCATAAACCTGTCCCTGATTGATCGCACCATCACCCAGATATGTAAGTGATACATTTTTGTTTTTTCGGTATTTGTGTGCAAATGCCACACCCGTTCCAATTGGCACTTGTGCAGCGACAATTCCATGACCGCCATAAAAGTTTTTTTCTTTCGAAAACATATGCATGGATCCACCCTTACCGCGTGAATATCCGCCCACGCGTCCCGTCAACTCCGCCATGACGCCGCGCGGATCCATGCCGCATGCAAGCATATGCCCATGATCGCGNTAACTGGTTATNACTGAGTCNTNTGGTGTNANNGCNTCTTGCATNCCCACAACAACAGCCTCNTGCCCNATGTAGAGATGACAGAAACCACCAATNAAACCCATCCCATANAACTGGCCGGCCTTTTCTTCNAANCGTCNGATCAACANCATTTCNTTGAAAAGCTCAATCTGCTTTTCCGGCGCGATNTCACGAANAGCTTTCTTNGATCGAGGAGGAGTTTTTTTCTTCGCCATAGGTNTGTCCANTNNANTAAANACAGTTAACCACNTATGTGGTTATATAANTAGACCTAGCGCTAAAATCNNAGNACAGCAATAGTTAAAAAAATANATNNATANCAATGNTTTATTAANNTTTAACCNAAAANNAGTTAAGNTANNANTGAAACCGTTTGAATTAAAATCGCGTTTACCGAGCTCACTGAGTAATTTTATTACGTAACGCCCCNTTTGGANACTATGANGCTAGGTNATTTGCATNAATCGTCCCTTTGGTGACCCAGCATTAGGANATCAAANGACTATNTCGAAAAATGCAAAAGCAGATCGTCACTGCGCATAAGGTTAAGCGCCGCACCTGCTCGCTCNTCNANAAGATCNAGATCCAAGCTTGTGTGACGAAGACCTCTAACCTTGATCTCCAGAGCTTTTTTTTCTAAATGGATTTCATCAAGTACGGCCCGCGCAACCGTCACCTTATGTTTCAACTTGATGTAAGAAAAGATACCTTTATCCCCTTGAATAGAATGGTAAGTGAAATACCCAATAACCATAATGAACATGGCCGCAGGAAACACGACTTTTGCTCGTGATATCAATTCTTGCACCGTTGACATTTCGCAATGGAATCATGCCTCCGCAAAAGAATCAATCGGCAAATAATGCCTACTCAAGGTGAATAATCAGCAACCGCAACAGATTGTTACATTTACATGAAATTATATTGCAGCATTTTGGATCTTTTACATTTCGATTTACCGAAGTATCGAACACCCAGCGTATACTGAGCTTCCGCCAAGCTCTTCTTCTATTCGCAATAACTGATTATATTTTGAAAGCCGATCAGACCGAGATAAAGAACCCGTTTTGATTTGGCCACAGTTTGTAGCAACAGCAAGGTCAGCAATTGTTGTATCCTCTGTTTCACCAGACCGGTGCGACATAACGGCACCAAAACCGGCACGCAAAGCTGTGTCAACGGTCTCAAGCGTTTCCGTAAGCGTGCCAATCTGGTTAACCTTAACTAAAATTGCGTTTGCCGAATTTTCCAAAATTCCCCGATTCAATCGCTCAGGATTTGTAACAAAAAGGTCATCCCCAACAAGTTGTGTCTTCGCTCCAATAGCCTCCGTAAGCGCTGACCAACCATTCCAGTCATCCTCATCCATGCCATCTTCAATGGAACAGATAGGATAGCGAGCTACAAGATCCGTTAGATAATCAACCATTTCGTCTGAGCTCAGGCTTTTGCCCTCGCCGGACAGAACGTATTTTCCATCTTTAAAGTATTCTGTAGCGGCACAATCAAGGGCCAGTAAAACATCGTCGCCAGGTCTACAACCGGCCGCCTCAATTGCACGCATAACAAACTGCAGGCCTTCATCAGTGGAGGCTAGATCAGGTGCAAAACCTCCCTCATCTCCTACATTTGTATTGTGCCCAGCGTCACTCAAAGCGCTTCGAAGAGCATGAAATATTTCCGCACCAATACGGATGGCTTCACTAACGCTCTCTGCCTTGACAGGCATCACCATAAATTCTTGTATATCTATCGGATTATCTGCATGAGCTCCGCCATTTAATATGTTCATCATCGGAACAGGCAGCGTGTTAGAAAACGCACCACCGATGTAACGGTATAGTGGTAATCGAGACTCCAGAGCGGCCGCTTTCGCTAATGCCATCGATACCCCCAGAATCGAGTTAGCACCCAACCTGCTTTTGTTTTTGGTTCCGTCTAGATCGATCATAAGATTATCAAGATGTTGCTGATTTCGACCATCCATACCGGCCAACAAATCAAATATTTCTGAATTCACTGATTGAATCGCTCGAAGAACACCCTTCCCTCCATATCTATCTGATCCGTCACGCAATTCAACAGCCTCATGACTACCAGTTGAAGCCCCAGAGGGTACGGCCGCCCTTCCCTCCGCTCCTGATTCAAGCAATACGTCAACCTCCACAGTGGGATTACCTCTGCTGTCGAGAATCTCCCGCGCTTTTATTTCGATAATAGCAGACATGAGTTACCTCGGGTTTAACTTGGTTGTGAAGAAACTGGCGCTTATTTTAATTTATTTTTTTACTATCTCATCTATCTCTTTCAACTTTTTGAGAAGAGACAAAAGATTTTCCAACTCTAACATATTGGGCCCATCTGAAGGCGAATTATCGGGATCCTGATGTGTTTCTATGAATACAGCAGCAACACCTACAGCCACAGCTGCTCTAGCAAGGTGTGGAACCATATCCCTATCACCACCCGATCGGGTGCCCTGCCCCCCCGGTTGCTGAACAGAGTGAGTCGCATCATATACTACGGGGAAGCCGAGATTGGCCATGATTGGAAGAGACCGCATATCTGAAACCAGAGTATTGTATCCAAAGCTCGCTCCTCTTTCGCACAACAGTACATTATCATTCCCTACTGCTGTAAGTTTGGCAGCAACATTTTCCATATCCCATGGCGCTAAGAACTGTCCCTTTTTTACGTTAATGCATTTCCCAGTTCGCCCAGCAGCCTCTAGGAGATCCGTCTGCCGGCAGAGGAATGCTGGTATTTGGAGGATATCGACAGCCTCTGCAACCGCTGAGCACTGCCCCGCATCATGAATATCGGTTAATATAGGACATCCCAACCTCTCTCGAATTTCAGCAAAAATCGGCAAGGCCTCTTCAAGTCCAACACCACGAGGACTTTTTATTGAAGTCCGATTAGCCTTATCGAAAGAAGTTTTGTAAATAAATTCCAAACCCAGACTATCAGTCACTTTTTTTATAGAGGCGCTCATTTCAAGGGCATGNGCTCGAGTCTCCATTACACATGGGCCGGCTATAATTGTGATAGGGAGATCATTTCCGAGACTGCAATTTCCTACGTGAACGTGGCGAGACCTTCCCATTAAACCAACCTAGATTGTGTTACTGCCGCCTCAATAAAACTTGTAAATATTGGATGAGGTGCAAATGGCTTAGACATCAATTCCGGGTGGAATTGCACCCCAACGAACCAAGGGTGATCTGGAATTTCAACTATTTCAGGTAGCAAACCATCAGGTGATAGCCCCGAAAATGCGAGCCCAGCATCTTCGAGGCGTTTTTTGTAGGAAATATTTACCTCGTAACGATGACGGTGCCGCTCTGAAATCTCTGGCTGATTGGAGAAAATATTTGAAACTTTAGTTCCCTCAACCAGCCGGCATGGGAAAGCACCCAGACGCATCGTNCCCCCCAAGTCGCTATCGTCGTCACGCCTCTCTATCGTACCTCCCTGGTTCCATTCCGTCATTAGTCCTATGACTGCATTTTCGGTTGGGCCGAACTCGGTCGAGCTAGCATTTTTAATACCTGCTAAATTCCTCGCTGCCTCAATTACCGCAAGCTGCATTCCAAAACAAATACCGAAATATGGGACACGGCGCTCACGCGCGAACCGAGCTACGGCAATTTTCCCTTCTGCGCCGCGTTCTCCAAAACCACCAGGAACCAATATGCCATCACAATTTTCAAGAGACTGCACAGGATCTAAAGATTCAAAAATTTCAGATTCCAGCCATTTCAAGTTCACTCGCACCTTATTAGCGATACCTCCGTGAACTAAAGCCTCACTTAAAGACTTATAAGCATCTAAAAGGTTTGTGTACTTGCCTACAACTGCGATATTCACCTCTCCTTCTGGCGTTCGTAATATTTTGGCAATTTTTTCCCATCGACTTAAATTAACTGGCTTCTGAGCATCTTCCTCCATTCGGAAATGCCTTAACACCTGAACATCAAGCCCCTCGCGATGATAAGAAAGCGGAACTTCATAAATCGATTCCACGTCCAATGCCGGTATTACGGAGTCTTCTTGAACATTACAAAACGAGGCTAATTTTCGGCGTGCATCAGGAGGAATATCGTGTTCAGAACGACACAGCATTATGTCGGCCTGGATTCCGACACTCAAAAGTTCTTTAACTGAATGCTGCGTTGGTTTGGTTTTAAGTTCGCCGGCAGCGTTTAGATATGGAACAAGTGTTACGTGCACAAAAAGAGCTCTCTCCGACCCTAATTCATTACCTAGCTGCCGTATTGCTTCTACGAAGGGGAGCCCTTCTATGTCGCCCACGGTACCGCCTATTTCAACCAAGACAAAATCTTCGTCGTCTAGATCATCAGTTATGAATTCTTTAATGGCATCTGTCACGTGCGGAATGACTTGCACCGTACCGCCAAGATAGTCGCCCCGTCTCTCTTTGACGAGCACTTTGCTGTAGATACGCCCGGCCGTTACATTATCGCTTCTCTTTGCGGGTACGCCGGTAAAACGTTCATAATGCCCAAGGTCGAGATCTGTCTCTGCCCCGTCATCGGTCACGTAAACTTCACCATGTTGATAGGGGCTCATCGTGCCCGGGTCCACGTTCAGGTAAGGGTCCAATTTTCTCAGGCGCACCTTAAACCCCCGTGCCTGAAGCAGGGCCCCGAGCGCGGCAGAGGAGAGCCCTTTACCNAGTGATGATACAACTCCACCAGTGATAAATATAAACCGTGTCATTATTGACTAACCAATTTGATTAGCTCCCTTATCAGCAGCAAAATATGTTCGCTTTGCCATTTGTTATTTTGATAAAGGCACTGTAGGAGGCTTTTTGTTGTTTGGTGTCAATGGAGCACTGCGCTCACTGCCCGCACTGGGCTCATCTAAGTTTATATTACTTTTATTGTGACTTCCGGCAAGGATAGCTAAAGTCAGGCTTGTCGCGATGAAAGAACCTGCCATGATAGCGGTCGCACGAGTAAGAAAATTAGCAGATCCGCGCACACTAACTAGCGCGCCTCCGCTTCCCCCGATACCTAGTGCACCGCCCTCGCTTTTTTGCATCAAAACGGTCACAACCAACCCTATAGCCAAAAGTAAATGAATAACTAAAATAATTTGTTCCATTTCCGCTCCATGGAAGCCGCGTAAAAGACATATACCCCTACATGAACAATCAAAAAGCAGGGCTCGGATGTGATTGTTTAACCAACATTAGGCGCTCTGGCTAGGGGCAAGATTCAGCAATAGCTATAAATTCCATTGAAGTCAGGCTGGCACCACCAATTAGACCACCATCAACATCAGCGAGCGCCATTAGCGGTCTGGCGTTATTTGCCTTAAGAGACCCTCCGTAGATTATGCGAACACCTTTGGCCGACTTTTCACCAATTAGCTGCTTTAAAACCCCACGTATAGAGCCATGCACTTGTGCAACTTCATTTATTGTAGGTATTTTACCGCTACCGATTGCCCAAATAGGTTCGTAGGCAATAACGGTATTTTGAGCATCAGCCCCGTCAGGTACCGAACCATGTATTTGAGCTTCTACTGACTTAAGTGCCATGCCCGAGGCGCGTTCANCATTGGTTTCACCAACACAAATAATCGATATAACCCCTGCAGCCCATGCAGATCGTGCCTTAGCAGCAACAATTTGATTTGTTTCAAAATGATCGGCTCTTCGTTCAGAGTGACCCACTATTGTGTATGCACAGCCAACATCACGCAGCATCGAGGGACTTATATCTCCCGTATGGGCGCCCTTAGCATTTATGTGACAATCCTGTGCTCCAAGATGAACAGAGCTCGAACTTATAGCCTTACCTACCCTCTCTAAGTAGATTGAAGGCGGACACAAAAGAATATCGAGGTCTAAGTTATCGGCTTTAGCAGCGACCTCAATAGAGAGTTTTTCGGCGGTAGAGCTAGTGAGGTTCATCTTCCAATTACCAGCTATTAAGGGGCGGCGTTTTGGTGTCATATTTCAAAGCATCTCTTTGCAAAATTTTGGTGAAAAACCACGATAAAACTATATTAACCGATATGGGCTTGTTATTGAACCGAATACGCTTGTTGTGATAACCGTCGCAGGCTATCAATCCGGAATTGATCAACTACGGCAATTTGATCAACTGTTTTTGAAGGATATATAATATGTTGCAGAACATTCGAGATGGCATCGCCAAGATCCTTGTCTATCTGCTTTTTGGCATTCTTATTCTAAGTTTTGCACTGTGGGGTACTACCGATTTTTTTGGTCAAGGCGCAGTGCAGACTGTGATAGCTGAGGTTGGTGACAGTGAAATTACCGCTAAAACCATAGAAAGGCAGTACCGTCGACAGATTGATACCCTCCGCAAGCGCGGAATAAATGAGGAGCAAGCGCGAAAATTTGGCGTTCTTGACAGCGTAATAGAACGTGCGGTTAATGCCGGCGTTTACGACTTAGCTGCCGAAAAACTTGGTTTAACCGTTGCAACAAGCGCTATTGAGCGCGATATACGAGATCGATTCGGCCAAATTGGTTCCGTCCAATTCGATCAATTGTTGCGCGATAATGGCTATACGCTACAGGAGTATGAGGCCGCGCGCCGCGCGGAAATACCACGTATGCAGATGATTGAAAGCTTTTCTGCTGGAGCTGCGGGCCCAAAGAAGTTGTTAAATTACCTTTATAGATGGCAGGCAGAGGAAAGAAGTGCTGCAGTTTTTAAGTTTTCAGTGAACAAAAATGAGGTGCGAAAGCCCAAAGAAGCAGAGCTAATTAAGTTTCACAGTGAAAATCCTCAGCTGTTCACATCGCCCGAATACCGAAACTTGGTATTCGTTCACATTGATCCGGCAAAATTAGAACGCTCAATTAAGCTGGATGAGGCAGATCTCAAAAAAATATATCAGGATAGGATATCTGATTTTACGCAAGCTGAAAAAAGAAAAGTCTCGCAAATATTGTTTGACACGAAGAAAGAAGCGGATACGGCCCGTGCCAAAATAGAAAAAGGTTTAGATTTTGAGTCTGTTGCGGATTTAGTTGCTGGTCAGGACAAAAAGACAACACAGCTCGGTACTGTGTCACGAGAGGACCTACCTAACACCCTGGCANAAGAAGTTTTCCGTTTGGGTAAAGGTAAAGTTTCCAATCCTGTCAAGGACGAGTTCGGGTATCGTATTTTAAAAATCGATGATATTTTCCCAGAGCGAGTGAAACTATTTTCAGAAGTTAAGGCAGAATTAGGTCAAGAAATCCGCCAAGAACAAGCACTCGAAGATGTGATCCGAATATCAGATTCTCTCGAAGATTCGCTTGGTAGGGGGCTCACTATTAAAGAAGCATCCGCCGAACAAGGTCTAGAAGTTCGACGAATAATTAACATTGACCAAGGTGGGCGAGACGAAAATGGAAAAATAGTAGCCAATATTCCTGGTGAGCCCTTTTTAAAAACNCTATTTGATGCTGCGGAAGGGCAAGACACATTTATGACGGAAACTGCAGNAGGCGGGTTTTTCGTGCTTCNAGTAAATAAAGTGAAAAAATCATCCGTTATTCCGTTGCAGCGTGTCAAGGATCGAGTGCGAATTGCGTGGAGTGAGGCAAAAAAAATGGACCTCTCNAGGGTGAAAGCAGAAAATTTGGCCAACAAAATTAATGACGGTGCCACCATTGCTCGCNTGGCATCGTCGATAAAAACAAAAGTTTTTGATATTGGACCTACAAACCGCTTCGATCCGGTAGAAGGGATACCCCGCGAGTTAATTGCAAAAATTTTCAACCTAAAAAGTAAAGGTAAGGCTAGTTTTAGTAGAGGAAATGGTGAGTACTTTGTTGCATCACTTTCTCAAGTCATATCGCCAGATGGGCGCGTTGACAAAAAAAGAATCGACGCCCTCAAAAATGAAGTCAAAATATCGATGGTGTCGGATATACTTTCACAGCTTCAATCAGCAATTAGAGAATCACATGAGGTATCTGTTAATAAGGCGGCTTTGAAGCAAATGTTTGAGAGCAATGAAGATGANAGCGGAGCATTAGGTGACACCCCCTAACTCGTCAACAATTCTCGAGGCGTATGAGGCTGCCACTCCACAAGTCTATTGGGAGGGTCGAGTAGCCGACGTTGAAACACCAATTTCAGCAATGCTCAAATTGGCTACCGATGAGCCCTACAGTTTCCTTTTGGAATCCGTCGAAGGCGGAAAAATACGTGGCCGTTACTCGTTTATTGGCCTTAACCCTGATTTGATCTGGCGCTGCTTTAACGAGAAAGCTGAAGTTTGTAGATCTCCACACCGTCACAAACCTATGATTTTTGAGCCATGCGATGAAGATAGCCTAACCTCATTGCGTTCTCTGCTCGAGGAGTCTGAAATCGAGATGCCTTCGGGGATGCCTCCTATGGCAGCAGGACTTGTTGGTTATATGAGTTATGACATGGTGCGATTAATGGAGCACTTACCGGACAACAATAGCGACCCTTTGGGCCTACCATCAGGTATATTTGTAAGACCTACCGTAATTGCAGTTTTTGATAATATAGATGACACAATCACAGTTGTTACTCCGATCCGTCCTACAGCTAATCTATCAGGCAAAGATGCCCTTAAAGAAGCAAAGGCTCGTGTTGCACTAATTTGGCAGAATTTAGCTGCTCCATCTCACCCGCCCCGTATTCCTTCCAGAAACCAAGAGGCATGTGAATTCACGGCCAATATGTCCAAAACAGATTTCTGTAAGATGGTAAAACGAGCGCAGGAATACATACGCGCTGGCGATGCATTCCAAGTAGTCGTAAGCCAACGTTTTAAGTCGTCATTTGATCTTCCTCCTCTTGAATTATATCGTGCCTTGCGTCGCCTAAACCCGTCCCCATATCTGTTTTTGCTCAACTTTGTAAATTTTTCTGTTGTTGGGTCCAGCCCAGAAATACTTGTTAGATTGCGAGATGACACAGTAACAATACGACCCATCGCAGGAACTCGACCTCGCGGAAAATCTCCAGCCGAAGACAAAGCGTTAAAAGATGACCTGTTAAGCGATCCGAAAGAATTGGCAGAACATCTGATGTTACTCGATTTAGGACGGAACGATGTTGGCCGCGTGTCAAAAACCGGAAGCGTTAGTGTGACTGAGAAATTTACCGTAGAATATTACAGTCATGTCATGCATATCGTTTCAAATGTAATAGGTATCATCAAAAAAGAGTATGATGCGCTATCAGCATTAGTAGCCGGTTTCCCAGCAGGCACNGTTTCCGGCGCNCCAAAAATAAGGGCAATGGAAATTATTGATGAGTTAGAAACCGAAAAACGCGGCATTTATGCGGGCTGNATAGGATATTTTGGGGCAGATGGNGATATGGACACTTGCATTGCATTGCGAACGGCTGTTGTAAAAGATGGGACCGTTTACGTGCAAGCTGGTGGTGGGGTAGTGGCCGATAGCGACCCAGAATTAGAGTATCAGGAAAGCTGCAATAAGGCGCAGGCGATTATTAGGGCCGTCCAGGCTGCCAAAAATATAAACCATTCGGTTTAGCTAAAACTTCTTGCTAGTGGTTTTGGTAAGCTGTCGACCAACAGTTGCTGCAACTGAGATAAAAACGAAACCACGCTCTTTGGCAGCCGGTATCCAAGCCCGCAATTCCGAAATGGTCGTATCATAGGGGTGCCCAATCCCAATAGCTGTACCATTTTTTTTTGCTAAGACTTCAAGCTGCACCAGCTGTTTTTGAATTGCTTTTTTTTCAACTTTGTTATCCAAAAAAACATCGCGAACAGCGTGGGGAACCCCCATTTTCATAGCGAGAAATTGTCCACGTGTTTTTGTGGTTGTCCTAGAATCTAAGAACAATAAACCNCGTCTTTTTAATGNCCGCATAACGATTCTCATGCCNGGGTACCATGATGTAAACTTGCTTCCCATATGATTATTTATCCCCACAAAACCATNAAATTGACTAAGATTCCAAGAAACTCGGTTTCGTAACTGCACTGAGCTTAAGCTTGTAAGAAGAGCATTTTTACCNGGGTTTTTGCCTGCATCAATGGGCTCCATGGGTAAATGTACGAGCAGTTCATGCCCACGACGACGCGCTGCAGCAGCATGTCGGTGAAGATTTTTCCCGTATGGAATTAAGGCGAGTGTTAAGGGCGGAGGCAACCCTATGGCTTGCTCAGTAAGAAGTTGATTTATCCCAAGNTCATCCAGGACGATCGCTATAGCGGGTTTATTGCCTATATTATTTGCTAATCGCGCTGAATGGATCCGCCATGCCAATTTTGTTTTTTTCGAATTCAGGTCTAGCTCTTTTGTCTTGGCATGCGGGACCTTATCAGGAGTCGGTATTTTCGACCTGTTAGGCAACGAAATATTTTGTTCTGCATGAGATTTTGTTTTGGTGAAAACTTTATGCGGGGATTTTACCTTATCCTCACGGTTATTATCGATAACCGTTACCGGAACGCTGTAATTTTCTAATTTGTTTTGTTTCCCTGAGATTTTTTTTTCCGTTTGCGTTGGCTCAAACAAAAGAATACCAAAAAACATGCCTAATAAAAAGACAATGAAAACCCAAAGTATCTTGCGTAATAACCCTGAGCCAATCATTAAATTGGCCTTNTTATANAAAATGCGCTCCAAAANATGCTTCGATCTCGCTTTTTTTGTAGATNGTTTTTTNATTTTTNATTTGGGTTTGCTACGCCNGGCCAATNNTTATCTTTCGCTTATGGAGGATTGGGTNAAACATCATTAACAATCTTAGGNAAATGTAAAATAGTAGTGCAAATTAAAACTACGAACTCGGTAGTTTTTTTCTGTGTCTCTATCACATTAAAAATGCGAATACACTGGGCCACCGACAATGGTCCTTTTTCAAAAAGGTTTGATGCTTTACCAAAAGATAGTGGTAAAACATCAGAGATTCAGGAATATAATAATGACACAGCTATCTCTTAAGAAAAGCCTTTCGCGAGTTTTNTAAAAAAAGCAGTCTACATTTATGGACTTTATGCGGTCACCACAGAAAAAATAGTCTCGGGCTTTTTTGTCCGTTTGGGAATAGCGTTCTCGTTTCAAATGCCCCATATTAGGTCTTTTACTAAAGTAAACACATACCGACGATGTCAACGAACACGGGCAAAATTTAAAATGTTCCTTCTAATAGATAACTATGACAGCTTTACGTACAATCTACTTCACTTTATGGGAGAATTAGACGCTGAGGTTTTGGTTAAACGCAATGATAGTTTGTCAGTTAAAGATGCTTTAAACTTGGAACCTGAGGGTATCGTAATATCTCCCGGCCCATGTGGCCCAGAGAGCGCTGGTATCAGTGTTGAACTCATCAGAAAAGCTGCAGGATACATACCTGTATTAGGGGTTTGCCTCGGCCATCAATCCTTAGGACAGGCATTTGGTGCCAAAATTATACGCGCACCAGCACCAATGCACGGAAAAGTTAGTGATGTGAACCACTCGGGGCTAGGAGTTTTTGCGGGCATTCCCTCCCCCTTCAAATCAACCCGTTACCATTCTTTGTTGATCGAACGTAATACGTTACCGGATTGCTTAAAAGTTACTGCAGAAGCTGATAATGGTCTAATTATGGGAATAGAACATAAAGAACACCCCCTAATTGGTGTGCAGTTTCATCCGGAAAGCATAGCGACAGAATATGGACACAAATTGCTAAAAAATTTCATTGATATGACTTCTGAGAAAAAGTGAGAAGCATTTCATGCAGAACCTAAAAGAATACATTGCCAAAGTTTTTGGAAACAAAACGTTAAGCAAGGATGAGGCTAACAGAGCTTTTGATATTATGGTGTCCGGTGACGCCACGCCGGCTCAAATGTCTGCATTCCTCTCTGCACTGCGTTTAAGGGGCGAGACAGTCGAAGAGATTATTGGTGCGGCTGAGGCAATGAGAAAAAAAATGACGCACGTTAATGCTCCGAGAGACGCGATAGATATAGTTGGCACTGGAGGCGATGCGCACGGTACTTTTAATATATCTACAGCAACAGCCTTGGTTGTGGCGGGCACAGGTGTTCCGGTGGCTAAACACGGCAATCGCGCATTCTCGTCTCTCTCTGGGGCAGCCGATGTTCTCGCTGCGCTGGGAGTCGATCTGGAAGCTAAGAAAGAACTCGTAGAAAAATCAATTGCTGAAGCAAAAATCGGATTTTTAATGGCCCCTATTTACCATAGCGCGATGAGACACGTTGGTCCGACCCGCGCTGAGATTGGTATAAGAACTATATTCAATATTTTAGGCCCGATGTGCAACCCGGCATCAGTTAAGTATTTGTTGGTGGGTACATACGACTTAAAATGGTTAGTTCCAATGGCAGAGACACTCTCGGGTCTTGGCGTTAGAAGAGCCTGGGTTGTCCATGGCAATGACGGCATGGATGAACTTACAACAACGGGCACAAGTGAAGTTGCACAGTTGGTCGACGGTAATATTAGCACCTTAGAAGTTAGCCCGCGCGACGCAGGCCTACCATCAACGGATATCGATAAGTTAAAGGGAGGATCTCCCGAAGAAAATGCAAAAGCAATAAGAGACCTCCTTGAGGGAGCTAAAGGACCATACAGAGACATCGTTCTTTTCAACTCGTCTGCTGCCCTTGTTGTTGCAGAAAAAGTAGCAGATCTTAAAGAAGGTGTAGAGGTAGCAGCCGATTCAATTGACTCGGGCAAGGCAAAGGATGCATTAACAAAGCTATTGATGAATACAGGCAAATCATGATGCCTGATATTTTACAAAATATCTGTAAAGTTAAGCGCGGTGAAGTTCAAAACCGAAAAAATATAATATCAATGTCAGAAATGATTTCCCGGGCCAAAGATGGATTGGCAGTGCGGGATTTTACCGCAGCACTCAAAGCTTGCCGGCAGAAGGGGAAATACGGCCTTATTGCGGAAATAAAAAAGGCATCTCCTAGTAAAGGAGTTATACGATCAAACTTCAACCCTATGGCCATAGCAAAAGCATATGAAGCAGGCGGAGCGGCGTGTTTATCAGTTTTAACAGACAAGCCTTTTTTTCAGGGTGCTGATGAGTTTTTAATTGATGCACGTAATGCAACACACTTGCCCGTTCTTCGAAAAGACTTCATGCTTGATCCTTTTCAAATATACGAATCAAGATCACTGGGGGCGGATTGCGTTTTGCTAATTATGGCGGCGCTGAGCGATAATCAGGCGATATCGCTTGAGGCATTAGCTCACGAGCTAGGCATGTCAGTTTTAGTCGAGGTTCATAACGCCATTGAGCTCGATCGAACTGCAAAACTGTCCTCACCACTTATTGGAATAAATAATCGTAATTTAAAAACGTTGAAGGTGGACATAAACACTACAATCGAGCTTTCGAAAAGCATAGGGCCCAATAAGCTTTTGATCAGTGAAAGTGGACTTTTTAGTCCGGATGACTTAGCTCAAATGTCCGATGTTGGTGCAAATTGTTTTTTAATCGGAGAGTCGCTTATGAGTCAAGAGGATGTAGAGGAAGCGACATTGCGTTTACTGAATACGAAAAAGCCAATTGTAGACGAGGAAAAATTATGCCGAAATTGACGCACATTAATGATAATGGAAAGGCATCAATGGTAGCTGTGACTGATAAAGAGACAACTCACAGGACGGCTATCGCCCGTGGTTTCATTAATATGAAATCCAACACAATAGAATTGATAGAATCTGGCGGTGCGAAGAAAGGAGATGTTATGAGCACCGCACGATTAGCTGGTATTATGGCAGCTAAAAAAACACATGACCTTATTCCACTTTGTCATCCGTTGGCGCTTACTAGCATCTCGGTTGACTTCAAACTTCACAAAGAAAAGAATTCAATCGAGGTTATCGCAAAGTGTGGCTTAAGAGCTCAGACGGGGGTTGAAATGGAGGCATTAACTGCCGTCAGCGTAGCGACCCTGACTATCTACGACATGTGTAAAGCCGTTGACCGAGACATGCAAATATCGGACATTCGTCTCATTAGCAAAACTGGTGGGCAATCAGGCGACTTTAAGTTTCAATAATGTTAACGGTAGCTAACGCCAGAGCAAAAATCACAAAAGCGATGGAACGTACGGCCTCAATAGAGGTAAGCGTGAGTGAGGTATTTGGCCGTGTCCTTGCGGAAGAATTGAAGTCACGGAGGACCCAGCCCCCGTTCGATGTGTCAGCGATGGATGGCTACGCAGTACGCGCAAGGGACATCCCTTCTGTGCCTGCTACTCTAAAGGTTGTGGGCACAGCTCATGCTGGCGGAAGTTACTCTGAAATTCTCAACTCAGGCGAAGCGGTACGTATTTTTACTGGCGCGCCAGTTCCAATGGACGCTGACACTATTGTCATCCAAGAGGATACAACTGTCGCAGGCGATAGTGTTATTGTAAATGAAATAGAACCAGAACGGCATATTCGATCTGCTGGCCTTGATTTCAGCGAAGGTGATATACTCTTCAAACCTGGACATTTACTCACGGCTCGAGATGCTGGGTTAATAGCAGCCATGAATATTCCCTGGGTTATGGTCAGACAAAGACCGCGCATTGGCATATTGTCGACTGGTGATGAAATAGTGATGCCGGGCGATCCACTGGGGCCACATCAGATAGTTAGCGCTAATTCTACTGGCCTTGCCGCTGCAGTTCGTGCATTTGGCGGTGATCCTGTCCTTTTGGGAATTGCCCCAGACAATCGTAATGCTCTCTCACGCATAGCCGAAGGTGCCAAAGGCATTGATCTGCTTGTAACTACAGGTGGAGCATCAGTTGGAGATCACGATCTCATTCAGGAGGTTCTTGGCGGGATCGGTCTTGATGTTGAGTTCTGGAAAATTGCGATGAGACCAGGCAAACCGCTTATTTTTGGTAATTTTAACGGCACACCTCTGCTTGGCCTGCCAGGAAACCCGGTCTCAACGATGGTTTGCGCGTTGATATTTCTCAAACCAGCGATAGAAACACAACTTGGCCTGCAAGCTTCCGACGGTGCTCTTGAAACTGTCAAAGTGACTGAATCTCTGTGCAAGAATGGCGAGAGGGAAGACTACATACGCGGCAGATTAAACAAAAGTAAAAATGGAGTAATGCAAGTAACACCATTCCCTATTCAAGATAGCTCTATGATGGTTTCACTTGCACGATCCGATTGCTTTATCGTTCGAAAACCGCTGGCATCTGGTATATCTGCGGGAACCTCAGTGGAAATCCTTCGCATGCCTTCAATGCTAGCGGGATACTAAAAAAACTATTAATACTCTTAAGTTCTACTTGACCCGATTCGCGAACTTTAATAGAACATATTGGTAAGTTTCTGTTTTGTTCGCATTTTTTTCGTCACTAGCGATCAATTTGACTGTAAAAGAGAATTAAATACTTGGTTGGTGTGGATTTTTACTGGTGCATACACAAGAACCGTTTAATTTTTAAAATGTTTGTAAAGATGGGTGTTATAAAATGCTAACTCGAAAACAATATGATTTGTTGATGTATATCCAAGATTGTCTTTTTAAGAATGGTATTCCGCCCTCTTTTGACGAAATGAAAGAGAAATTACAGCTAAAATCCAAATCCGGAATACACCGCTTGGTTATCGGTTTGGAAGAACGAGGGTTCATACGCCGCTTACCCCACAAGGCGCGCGCGCTCGAGGTCGTTAGATTGCCCGAAAATGTACCCGGAGAAAAACCAAAACATCAAGGTTTTAACCCAACGGTGATTAGTAATGATAAACCATTTGGGCGCCCCGGGATGCCGCTTACTGAAGCAGACGCGATTAGTTTACCATGCTATGGAAAAATTGCAGCCGGAACACCTATTGAGGCGCTTCGCGACGAGACTGCTCAAATTGAGGTGCCAACATCAATACTATCCTCTGGCGAGCACTACACGTTAGAAGTTGAGGGAGAATCGATGATCGAGGCAGGTATTTTTGATGGGGATACGGTCATCATAGAATACTGCGACACCGCGGAGAGCGGGAACATCGTAGTTGCCCTCATTGACGAAAGTGAAGCCACGCTGAAGCGGCTAAGACGCAAAGGCGACTCTATTGCATTGGAACCAGCCAATAAAGATTATGAAACTCGGATCTTCGGCCCGGATAGAGTAACAGTTCAAGGNAAGCTTNTCGGGTTAATGAGAAGTTATTAGTATTCCCACGAGTTTACATTTTGGACAATTTTAGCCGGTCAAATGCATACGGTGNNATATNAGTTTGTATNGCGGTTAGAANACTTTTGGTTGTTTTAGAAAAGAAACCTGTGATTTTATTTTATTTTCANTATTGCTNATTGATTTGAACCAAAATGAAAGTTGTAACCCGCTTTGCTCCCTCACCTACTGGCTATCTACATATTGGTGGCGCACGTACCGCATTATTCAACTGGCTATTTGCGCGACATCATGGTGGCCAATACAAGTTGAGAATAGAAGATACTGATGCAAAACGATCTNCCGNACCTGCCATCAATGCAATTNTAGATAGCTTAAAATGGTTAAGGCTAGAAAATGATGGGGAAATAATTTTTCAATCNAGCAGACGCAACNTTCATGTCGCGGCAGCAGAAAAACTTCTCGCAGAGAACAAAGCCTATCTATGTTATTGCTCACCTGAAGAGTTNTCCGCAATGCGGGCCAAAGCAAGAACTTCCCGAACAACCAATTCATATGACAGGCGCTGGCGCGACAGAGATCCAGCTGACCGTCCCAGTGACATAAGCCCGGTANTNAGAATTAAGATGCCACTTGGAGGAGTGACGACCATNAATGATAAGGTNCAGGGCGAAGTCAGTGTGAACAATGAGGAGCTTGATGACTTTATTCTTCTGCGATCTGATGGCAGCCCAACCTACATGCATTCAGTCGTAGTAGACGATCACGATATGGAAGTAACGCATGTCATACGTGGAGATGATCATCTAAATAATGCATTCCGACAATACCATTTATACCAAGCGTTAAATTGGAAACTTCCAGAATATGCGCATATTCCGTTAATACATGGACAGGATGGTCAGAAGTTATCGAAGCGACATGGAGCGCTTGGTGTCGAGGCATACAAAGAGATGGGGTATTTGCCAGAAGCAATCCGTAATTATTTGCTGCGTCTCGGTTGGTCGCACAAGGATCACGAACTAATTTCAACCAAGAATGCTGTAAAATGGTTCAGACTTTCCAACATTAATAAGGGGCCATCACGTTTCAACTTTGATCGCCTAGACAGTGTTAACAAACATTATATTTCTAAGTGCGGTGATGAAAAATTAGTTCAATTGATCATTGAATTTGCTCGACGCCATAAAAACATAGATGAAGAATTATTCATTAAACGTCTTTTGGTCTTGCTTCCGGCTCTTAAAAAGCGTGCAAAAAATCTCAAAGAAATGTGCGATGATGCATTGTTTTTAGTTATACCGCCTGTCTATCCCGTTAAAGATAAAAAGGCTGCAAGTTGCCTCGGACCAAATTCCATAGAATTGTTGAGATCGCTCCATTTAACTCTCACTAAGACTCAGGATTGGGATTTCAAACGAATGGAGACCTGTGTTCGTTCTTTTGCCGATGCCCATGGAGTAAAGCTAGCCGATGTAGCGAGACCCTTGCGCGTAGCTTTAACTGGGTCCTTGGCTTCTCCTAATATCTTCGAAGTGGTTGCTGCACTTGGTCGTGAAGAGGTACAATCAAGGTTGACGAATGTCCAATGACATACTGTAAAGTAAAAATTGTTCTCTCGACTGTAATTGCGATGTTCGTTGGAGCAGGTTATACTGCACTGCAACAGAATTTAAGACGTAGCATCTTGTGCTAAACAATTTAAGCTTTTTTTATAAATACAAAATCAGGGATGGGCTGACATGCCAAAATCAACGGCCTCGGACGGCGCAAATGAATACATAACATTAACTGACCACAGCAGTGGTAAAACTGTTGATTTCCCGCTTTTACCGGGAGCTACCGGCCCAAAGGTGTTCGATATTGGCGCGCTGTACAAGGAAACAGGCTATTTTACTTATGATCCCGGCTACACGTGCACAGGAGCCTGCGAGTCAAAAATGACCTTCATTGATGGTGAACAAGGTATTCTTATGCACCGGGGTTATTTAATAGAAGACTTGGCAAAACAAAGTGACTACATGGAACTTTGTTATATGCTTTTGAATGATGATTTGCCAGATAGTAAGCAAAAAAAAGAGTTTGTGCGCATCATCACTGAACATTCTATGGTGCACGAACAGCTTAAGAAGTTTTACGACGGGTTTCGGCGTGGCGCGCATCCGATGGCAATAATGTGCGGCGTTGTAGGCGCTCTTTCAGCTTTTTATCCCGATTCAATAGACATCCTTGATCCAAAACAGAGAACAATAACCGCACACAGATTGGTTGCAAAAATGCCTACCATAGGTGCGATGGCATATAAATATTCCATTGGCCAACCATTTATATACCCGCGCAATGATCTCAATTATGCGGAGAATTTTCTTCATATGATGTTTGCAGTCCCTGCTGAGGAGTACAACGTCAACCCCGTAATTGCAAAAGCAATGGACCGTATATTTCTTCTGCACGCGGATCATGAACAGAACGCATCCACTTCGACGGTCCGATTAGCAGGTTCGACCGGTGCGAATCCATTTGCCAGCGTTGCTGCTGGAATTGCCGCGCTCTGGGGCCCAGCACACGGGGGAGCCAATGAAGCCGTGCTAAATATGCTAGCCGAAATAGGCAGCGCCGATAGGATTTCAGAATATGTGGAAAAAGCCAAAGATCCAAATGATGAGTTCCGACTGTTTGGATTTGGCCATCGAGTTTACAAGAATTATGACCCGCGAGCCAAAGTGCTTCAAGAATCCTGTCATGAAGTATTAGATGCTTTAGGAATTGAACATGAGCCGCTTTTGGATATTGCCGTGCAACTAGAAGAAATGGCCCTGAGAGACGATTACTTTATAGAAAAAAAGCTATTTCCCAATGTGGATTTCTATTCCGGCATAATTTTAAAGGCTATCGGAATGCCTACCACAATGTTTACAGTTTTATTCGCAATAGCCCGGACGATAGGCTGGATTGCACAATGGAACGAGATGATAGAAGACCCCGTACAGAAGCTGGGGCGTCCGCGCCAACTCTATACTGGAGCTACCGAACGCCCTGTAATCCCAATTCATAAGCGCTCCTAGGCCGAGTTAAGATCGGGGACTTATTTCACCGCGTTGGCAAATTCGTATATGTTTTGTCTTTCCGGTTACAGCAAGTTAGTTAGTTCTCAGCTAATAATTTCAAAATAATCTGGGCTGCTCGGGAACTAGGTGGGTCGCCTCCAACCCCCAATTTTTTCAAAGCGGGAAAAACCCTTCTTATCTGTTTTTCTTTCTCGTTATCATCAAGAAGGCGCTCCAAATCATCAGCGATTATTGCTGGTTTACAAAGATGCTGTAATCGTTCCGGCACAACTTCCTTGTTTAGAATTATATTAATTAAATTAACAAATTTTACTTTTAACAATAGACCTAAAATGGGAGCAGTGACGGATGCTACCTTGTACGCTATAATCGTTGGCACCTTTGCAAGCGCCAACTCTAACGAGACAGTACCAGACGCAGCGATTGCTGCATTCGAGGCTGCCATCAAATCGTATTTTTCTTTGCTATCACTTAATATTGTTACTGTCACCGGCCAATCTCTGACATAGTCAGGCAATGTTTTCGCCACCGTTTCAACTGTTGGAATAAAAATGTGAAAAGAATATCCACGTTTCAACAGAATATTCAACACAGTCCCAAAGATGGGAGCTAACCGGCGCACCTCACCCCGTCTTGATCCAGGTAAAATACAAAGTACGACCGCCTTAGCAGATATCGCGTGGCGCTCCCGAAATAAAGGACCATTACCCTTATCAGCGCCATATTCTAAGACAGGGTGCCCGACATAGTGGCATGGTAACCCAACTTTTTCAAAGAACGGCGGTTCAAACGGAAGCAATGCCAAGACCATATCATAATTTTTCTTGTATTTGTGGACGCGCCAAGGTCGCCAGGCCCAAACCGTTGGTGCTACGTAATGAACTTTTATTGCACGATGATCACGCAATCTGGCTACCACTTGATTTGAAAATCCTGGAGAGTCGATAGTTATCAAAATATCAGGGTCTTCAGATATAACCGAATTTACAGTTTGTCTTACACGGCTCAAAATGCGCGGCAAATGCGGCAACACTTCCACAATACCCATCACACTCAATTCTTTCATTGGAAAAATACTTAAATGGCCCTTGGCCTCCATTTCTGGGCCACCTACACCGAAAAATTGCACCTTACACGGAGCCTGATCGCGTATTTTTTCTATGAGCCTTGCGCCGATATGATCCCCTGAGGGCTCCCCAGCAATAAGAAAGATCTTTTTGCAATGCGCGCTCATTACAATTACGAATTTTTGGGTAACGCAACCAAGAAAAGTCCAGCTTTATCTGCGTAGGAGATAGTTTCCGTAAGCTCAACGAGCAACGCTCCACCTGCCTGTAAAGCAATACCGGAGAGGCCCGCAGAATTGGCAAGTTCAACGGTTTTGGTGCCAATAGTCGGAAGGTCTACTCTCTCATCCTGTCCTATTTTCGGTAATTTTACTAGGACACCACCTATGCCATCACGGCGCAACAAACCTGACCGCTTAATGAGCATATCCGTACCCTCAGCAGCCTCAATGCCGAGCACCATCCCCTGTTGTATAATTATCGATTGCCCAATATCAAATGGGCTGAGTGCCGTTAATATTTTTTGTCCACGCTCTATATCACACTTCAACTCCTGATTAGGTTTATGGATACCTAGAACCCCCTCTGATGGCTTAAGGCATGGTAAAATTGTTTCAACACCAACAACCTTAACTCCCTCCCTCTCGATTACATCAATGACTGCACTCAAAATACCATCATCACCGAAAGCTTTAGGGCCGGCTTGCACCAACACTTTTAGTGCCTTTGCGTCTGGACGTATTGCCGCCAGAGATGGACGCCGGACAGGCCCAGTCATCACAATTTCCTTTATTTGGTGACGATGCATTAAATCGATTGCTTTTCCAGCTGCGCCAAGCCTGCACCAGTCTAAAGGGTGGCCTTTTAATTCATTAGGGTCGGCATGATCCTTTATACCGAAAATATGGTAGGGGCGTTTTTCCTTAATGCAGGTTTCTGCAACGAGCCGTGGCAAAAGCCCCCCACCTGCAACAATCCCTAGCTTAGCTTTCATGGCGCGACTTAGGCTGAGTGACTCCGCGATGCGATTCAGCTTTAATAAAATCAATTATTTCCATAACGGCCGGCTCTTGCCCAAAAGTTTCTGCGACATCTTTCACACGTTCCTTAACTGTGCCTTCATCGGCAAAAAGCATTCTGTACGCGGCGCGCAGCCGATTGATTTTTTCTTTACTAAAATTACTCCGCTTTAATCCAATTAAGTTGAGACCAGAAAGATGGGCCCGGTCTCCTTGAACCTGACCGAATGGAATAACATCGAATTCAACACCAGTCATGCCACCTACCATAGCGTGATGCCCGATACGTACGAACTGATGAACCGCAGACAACCCTCCAATAATTGCAAAATCACCGAGAATAACGTGCCCTGCTAAGGTTGCATTATTTGCCATGATTATATTGTTCCCGACATGGCAATCATGCGCGACATGAGCCCCAACCATAAATAAACAGTTATCGCCAATACTTGTAACCATTCCCCCACCCTCTGTTCCAGGGCTCATAGTTACGTATTCTCGTATTTTGTTATTCTTTCCAATTCTTAAAACGGATTTCTCACCCATGAATTTTAAGTCCTGNGGNGCATGCCCAATGGACGCAAAGGGAAAGATNTCTGTATTGGAGCCTATTNCAGTTTGCCCTTGAATTACNACATTNGAGTGGATGAGGGAGCCNTCGCCCAGTAGAGTGNTTGACCCTATATGACAAAAAGGTCCAATCTTAACATTTTTGCCTATTTCAGCCCCTTTTTCGATAATTGAAGAAGCGTGCACTTCTACAGTCATTGATCGTCTACGATCATCGCGGTGAAAGATGCTTCTGCCGCTAATTGCCCNTCCACCATTGCCTCACTNGAAAATTTCCATACCTTGCCTCTCTGGCGTACTTTTTTGACATGNAANTACAACGTNTCNCCCGGCANGACTGGACGCCTAAAGCGTGCATTTTCAATNGTCATGAAGTATACGCCGGGCTGGCCCTCACTATTNGGAAGGTTGTTNACTACTATTGCACCAGCAGTTTGAGCCATTGCCTCTACGATCAGCACACCAGGCATAATAGGCTGGCCGGGAAAATGACCTTGGAAAAAAGGTTCTGAAACCGAAACACACTTTATTCCTGTAGCACTCTCGTCCCCTACGACATCAACAACCTTATCTATGAGCAAGAACGGATACCGATGCGGAATANGGCTCATTATTGATTGAATATCTAAATGCTGAGGTTTTTTTCCAGCTAANGGCTCTATCGTTCTCGGTTTGCTACTCATAAATCCCACCCCATACAATTCTCATTTTACTGCCTTTTGGATGGTGGCGGCGATACCGCTAACTCAACTTTGGGCAACATCTTATCTAATCGTTCCAATGCTTCATTTGTCAGNACCAAATTTGTGTCTATNAATAAAACTATACGTCTACTCTTAGTNGCATTAATGAACATATTGATNCCGCGCTCTTGNGCCATTTTTTNCAATATTTTNTTTAAAACGTCATCGATTTGCGCCATTCCNCGATTAAANATCTGATCCAATTCNCTTTTGCGACTCTGCAAAATTCGAGAGAGCTCNGTNGCTTGTTGACGTATCTCCGCTCGTCNTTTTTTNAGCTGGTCAGCATCCAAAGTAGCCGACTGAAGTTTCAATTCCTCACTAGCTTTTTCNAGAGCATTCTGTGCGTCTTTAATCTCTGCNTGATANCGTTGATACCGCTTTTCAATCAAGTTTCGCAAACCTTTGGCNGCCATTGAGTCTCTGGTTATCAACTTATGGTCAACAACTGCAACCTTCGTTGGCTGTGAACTGGCCNNAGTAGGTGCACTAGANAGGGCACAAATNGANANTAACAATGACGCAGCAATAAAAANCGGAATANTTCTNNTAGTNTCCACGAACTAAAACCTCGTTCCAAAACTAAAGCGAACGAACTCAGTTTTATCAAAATCCTGTTTGACAATAGGATACCCNAAATCAANTCGGAGCGGTCCGAGGGGTGANTTCCAACCAATTCCAAATCCAACCGTAATCCTTGGATCTGCCACGTCATCAATTAAACGNCTATTTTCCTCCGTACCNAATACAGTTCCTATGTCCGAGAAAACCGAACCCGACACTCCAAGCTCATCTGGAAAACCCAGCGGAAACCTGAGTTCTGCAGTGCTCACTGCNCGCGTAAGGCCTCCCAAGGCGTCGCCTGTTGATTNGTCTCGGGGACCNACTCCGGACGTATCGAACCCGCGAAAGCTATCCCCACCAAGGCTTAATCTGTCAAGAACNCGAACGTCTTGGCCTATACCGAAGATGTGGCCCACCTCGCCAGNGATAATGCCTATCCATTGTTTTCCAAAGGGGTAATANTATTGCGCTTTTACTTTCGAAGACAGATTTCGAACGTCTCCTCCGAGACCCGCGAAGTTNTTGCTCAAGCGAGCAACAAGACCCTCNGTNGGCTCCTGCCGATTGTCTCGCGTATCGAATGTAAGAATATGGCCTATTGAGGACTTTAGCTTCTCTCCCTCTTGGGTTTTTANAAATTGCGATGCATCAGATTGGATCCCTGTTAACTCCTGACGCTCAAGCTGATATCTTNTACTGTGCGACCANTCTTCAGTTATGCTGTAACCTAANCGNAACGTACCGCCNGTGCGTTTTTCATCGAATCCGCTTTGGTCTGCACGGTCCCGCGTGCTACGAAAGATGTCAGCTCCTGCAGACAGTTCCCGATCTAAAAAATAAGGTTCTGTAAACGAGAGCTTATAGGTCTGGGAGACTGCTGATATCCGACCACTTACGCCCAAATCCTGCCCTCGCCCGAGAAGGTTACGNTCACGNAGTGTCATTTCNCCGAGAGGNCCATCCGATGTAGAGAAACCAGCACCAATACTTAATTCNCCAGTAGACTGCTCTTCCACATCTACTTCTATGACGGTTTTATCTTTTGCAGAGCCCGGCTTTTTNTTTANCTTAGNATTCGAGAAATAACCTAAATTACNTATGCGTTGACGTGAACGCCTGAGCTTNGCCGCGTTAAAGGCNTCACCCTCGACAACCCGCATCTCCCTGCGAATTACNCGATCNAGAGTACGGGTATTGCCGCGTATATCAATNCTTTCAACAAATGTTTTCGGCCCCTCTTGCACGGAATACGTGATACTTATTTTACGATTCTTACTGTCACGATTTACGACAGGGCGCACGTCTATGAANGCGAANCCACGGTTGCCCAACTCATTNGTGANGCTAACAACATCTCTTTCAACTTTTTTAGAGTCGTACCAGTCTCCCTNTTTCGACCTNATTGAGGGTTTAAGTNCCTNTGGATCTACCTCACTAATTTTGGANTCCNTATCGATAGAACCAAACCTATAACGCGCTCCCTCTTCAATCGTGAANGTGACAAAAAAATTAGACCTATCAGGAGCAAGNTCTGCTACCGCAGATATAACTCTAAAATCNGCGTAACCATGCTCCAGGTAAAACCTCCGAAGCAACTCCCNATCAAAGGTCAANCGATCTGGATCATACGTNTCTGAACTAGAAAAAAATCNATACCACCTTGAAACGCGNGTCATTATNACTTCCTGCAACGCTCCATCNGAAAACTCNTTATTNCCAATGAATGATATTTGACTAATGCCAGTTTCAGANCCTTCATTTATTTCAAATACAAGATCAACTCGGTTTTGCTCTAGCTGAATAACCTTTGGTTCAACTACTGCACCNAAGTAACCNCTACGACGGTATAGTTTTAACAANCGCTCGACATCCTGTTGGACNCGAGTTCTGGTGAATACTACACGTGGACGAAGCTGAATTTCTACATTCAACGCGTCGTTTTCAAGCTNCTTGTTNCCTTCAAAGGCAATGCGATTAATAACCGGATTTTCGACCACACGAATTACCAGATTCGNCCCTTCTTTGTTTATGGTAACGTCNCGAAAAAGACCTGTGCCGTACAATTTCTTTAGCGACCGGTTGATAGGATCGGGCAAAAAAGCGTCTCCGGGCTTTACTACCAAATATGACAGGACAGTGGCCGGATCAATCCGCCTCGTGCCTTCAACAATGATTTCTTTTATTCCAACTTTGGAGCGTGTAGGCGCCCTTGTGGCAGCGCGTGGCACGGGCTCAGATGAAGGCACCACCCCACCTTGCGGGTTTGGCGGCACAATAATTGGAGCCACCGTTGATGATCCCACCCCTTGCGCATGCGACAACGCCGCAAACGCTCCGAGACTGGCCACAACAAATAATGAAGCGCCTAATACCCTAAACACTCGCAAGTTAATCCTCTACAATTTGTTAAGTATTAGGACGTTTTTCTTGTAAACTCAAACATTAAATATAGATTTAATGTCGTTTAAGGTAACAAAAACCATAAAACCAAGTATCAATGCCATACCAATTCTAAAACTATATTCTTGGATGCGCTCATTTATTGGCCTACGGATTATAGCTTCAACGGCATAAAAGAATAGGTGCCCTCCATCTAGCATGGGTATAGGAAATAAATTAATCAGCCCTAAGTTGATAGACAGTAAGGCCATAAACCATAAGAAAGCGATAAATCCCGATTTTGCAAAATCACCAGACATTTGGCCGATCCGGACGGGCCCGCCTAGCTCATCGACACTACGTGTACCCTGCACCATCTGACCGATAGCTTTGAAGGTACCTAACGTCAACTGCACGCACTCTCGTAGTGCTTGCCAAACCGCTTTACCTGGGCCATGACGGACGTATGATACACCTTGGCGACTAATCCCAAGCATTCCTATTTTATGGGTGTTTCCAGACCTGTCTTTCAACTCTGATGATTCTGGTGTTGCATAAAGCCGGATTTTTTGACCAGACCGATCAACAAGCAATTGTAATCTTTCACCTGCGGCTAGCCTCACTATTTGTTGAACATCCTCAAAGCGATGTATCTTATAACCATTAATTTCAA